>NZ_AUTN01000157.1:0-98047 GCF_000497955.1 Pseudoalteromonas sp. TAE56 | reverse complement strand
AAGCCGATGGCGTAGCACTTGCGCGTGGCATTTTATATAACCCGCATTGGCCTTGGCATGCAGCTGCAGAGCTTGGCGCTACAGTAACAGCACCTAAACAGTATTTACGCTCAAGCCCACATGGGCAGCCATCTCCAATTAAATAAAACACGCCCTAAGCAAAACCCAACCCGCGTTTGCGGGTTGGGTTTTATTATTTTTATAAAGTAGAGACACACATGACTCAAACAGGCGTTTCACCACAACCACTTAGCAATACACTCGTTACTATTATTGCTTTGTGTTGTGGCCTTATTGTTGCCAATATTTACTACGCTCAACCTATTATTGAGTTACTCGCCCCAGAGGTGGGATTAAGTGCGCACAGTGCTAGCCTTATCGTATCGCTTACACAAATAGGCTACGCTTTGGGGTTGTTTTTTTTAGTGCCATTAGCTGACTTAGTTGAAAATAAAAAGCTCATGTTGATCACACTTGGTGTGTCATTTTTAAGCTTAGTGGGGACTGCACTTGCTGACTCACCTAATGTAATGCTTATTTTATGTTTAATGATAGGTATTAGCTCGGTTTCTGTTCAGGTGCTTATTCCGCTTGCTGCACATTTATCGTCTGACGAAAAACGCGGGCAAGTCTTAGGCAATATTATGGCTGGCCTGTTGTTAGGTATTTTGCTGGCAAGACCTATATCGAGCTTAATAGCCGATCACTTTGGTTGGCGTGCTGTATTTTACTTTGCAGCAGGGTGTATGGTGTTTATTGCAGGCGTAATTTATTTTGCTATTCCAAGCAGGCAACCTACCCATAAAACAACGTATTTTAAGTTATTAAAATCGCTTAAACAGTTAATGATAAGCCAACCAGTGCTGCGCCAACGATCTCTTTTTCAAGCATTAATGTTTGCATCGTTCAGCTTATTTTGGACAAGCGTACCGGTTGTGCTTGCCCGTGAGTATGGTTTATCTCAATCAGAAATAGCACTGTTTGCACTAGTGGGTGCGGCAGGTGCTGTAGCAGCACCCATTGTTGGGCGTTTGGCAGATAAAGGCTATACACATCAGGTATCGTTACTGGCCAAAGTAATTGCAGCAGTGTGCTTTTTACCAAGCTTATTTGAGCTACCTTACGGAATTATAGTATTGGCATTAACCGGTGTGTTTATTGATTTTGCTGTGCAGGCCAATATGGTATTGGGTCAACGTGCAGTGTATGCACTAGAGCCACAAAGCCGTGCGCGTTTAAATGCTATTTACATGACTAGCATATTTGTAGGTGGCGCAGTAGGCTCGCTTATTGCCAGCCCATTATATGAAGCGGGTGGTTGGACAGGTATTGCACTGGTTGCTACGGGGATGCCGCTTATTTCGTTGATTGGCTATTTGCTTACAATTAAAAAGCAAACTAAGACGGTAAGCTAATTACGTTGCTACAAAAAAGCCACTGCTTATGCGGTGGCTTTATTTTTTAGGATTAGTCGATTACAGTTTTTACTTAAGCAACCTGCTTTTTTGCATTTGAAAACGAGCTACCAACAGATGCAACAATTACAAGTAAAATAGCGAGCCACTGCCATAAAGTAAGTAACTCACCCAGTATAATAAACCCCGCGAGCGAGGCTATTGCAGGCTCTAAGCTCATCATTACGCTAAACCCTTGCGATGGCATGTTACGCAGTGCAACCATTTCAAGTGTGTAAGGCAATGCGCTTGATAAAATAGCAATGCCAATACCCAATGGGATAATTTCCCATGTAAACGCGGCGCTTTGTAAAATACCGCCATAAGGTACTAGCACTATAGCGGCAACGGTCATTCCCAATGCGACAGTTGCTCCACCAGAGCTTTGTGTGCCCGTTTTTTTACCAAATAATATATAAGCAGCCCAGCAAGCACCTGCACCTAAAGCAAGTGCAACACCCAATGGATCAAGGCTGTCTTGGCCGCTCATATCAGGAAGTAAAAGCAAAATACCGGCAATAGCACAGGCAACCCAAAATAAATCACGTTTACGGCGCGATGAAAATAAGGCAACGGCCAGTGGGCCTGTAAATTCAAGCGCTACACCTATGCCAAGTGGAATGCGTTCAATGGCGTAATAAAACAAAATGTTCATGCCGCCTAAACTTAAACCATACACAATTATAGGAATACGATTACCCGTAGTAGGTAAGTGTTTCCAAGGTTTAAACACTAAGCAAAGTATTAGGGCAGAAAAACCAAGCCTAAGGGCAGTTGTACCTTCAGGGCCAACAATAGGAAAAAGCTGTTTTGCAAATGACGCGCCCGTTTGAATGGTCATCATTGCAAGCAGTACACACACGATAGCCAGTAAATAACTTTTTGAAGATGCTCGCATTTTTATCCTTGAGTTGAGTAACTCTATCAATTAGTTATGTAATGCAGGGAGTATAAAAGCTAAACCCGCCCAATATTAATGGCGGCATAGTATCTTTTTTTAAATTTATAGGTAAGTGTTTGCGACCAAAACAGCGCAATTAATATAATATTAAATAGGGTGGGTAAATAAAGTAAGAGGTAAAGTTAGCAAACAGGTGCTTGCTAACTTTAATCAATTGGTTAAAAGGCCCTAATGGGCACTTTTATTAACTAAGCCATCAAGAGAGTAAAGGCCTCGTTTTTCATTATTTTTGCGTTTAATTTCTTCAAGTGCGCGCGACTCTACGGCATCAAATAAAGCATTAATTAAGCGATTAAAATGTTTGTGCATTGCGCTGCGAGCTGCATTTGCATCATGAGACTTTAGGGCTGTATAAATAGCGGTGTGTTCATCCATAACGCATTCGTTATTGTTTTTACATACACTACTATAGTCAGCAACAATTTGTGGGTTTGTTAAACGTAAATCCCACAAGTTAGATACTGCAAATTCAAGTGCTTTATTGCGTGTTGCTCGCGAAATTATTTCATGGAACTCACGGTCAGCTTGCTCAACATAAAGGCCTTTTTCCATGGCGATTAATGTTTTATTTAGTTGCTCTAATTCTTCTTCTGTAATGCTTTGAGCAGCTAAAGCGGCAATTTCGCCTTCAATTAATGCACGCGCTTGCGTAAGTTCAAATGCACTGATCTCTTTTGATTTTATAGATGTATTTTTTTGTTCTACTACGTATACACCAGAACCGGTTTTAACTTCAACTCGGCCACGTACTTCTAATGCGATAATAGCTTCTCTAATGGTAGGGCGACTTACATCAAACATTTCTGCAAGTTCACGTTCAGGTGGTAAACGACTCCCAGCAGAAAATTCGCCTTGATTTATTAAAGACTCAATTTTATCAACTATGCGCCAAAATAAGCGACGATTACCCATACTTTACCTTCATTACCTTAAGGAATAATGGCCTCTGGGGCCTAAAAGTCAAAACCAACTGTTAATACCAGAGGTTACCTCAAAATTCACTATTATGTCAAAATTCTAACGCGATGTTATGGTTAAAAACCACTATACACCAATGGTTGCATTCTTGTATTACCAATTTAGTTCAAAATAATGCAATTGGCCAGCTTGATTGGTAATGTTTTTATGTGTTAGGTTAGCTTTAAGGTTATTGAATAATAAATATTGGTAATAAACTGAGTTTAGGTTGTCAGTGTTAAGTTTGTTGTAGAAGTATTTGATTGCCCACGGATGGGGATCGCTATTATTTAAAAGTGTTTTGTAAAATGTGTAGTTGTACGAGAGCTATTTAAGCTTTCTTCTGGGCGTTAACTGTCGTTGGTTAACGCCCATAATTTTATTTAATTAGTCGTTAGGGTACACAACCCCAAGCTGTTTGCGCGCTTCATCAAGAACGCTCATTACGTTACTGGCTAAAATATGTGTATTAACGGGTGACTCAAAAATATTTTGCTTCACTAATGACATAAAATGCTCAACTTCGTATTTCATAAACTGCTCATCAAATGGCTGGGATATAACCTCTACGTCACCATTATTAGCAATAAACTCCATCTTTTTTAGTTGCGATACAGCTTCTATACGTATGCGCCCAAGCTCGCCTTGTATTTCGGTTATGTTGTCGCCTTGCGATATTTTGGAGTAACTAATAACGGCTTGTTTATCTGCGTAGTTTAGTAATACATCGCCCGCACCATCTACACCTGTATCAAGTAATATGCCACTGGCACTCACGCTTTGCGGCGCTCCCCAAAGTGCAATTAATAAATACAGTGGGTAAATCCCTAAATCAACCAAAGCACCATTAGCAAACTCGGGTAAAAACGTATTTGGACGTTCGCCATTTTTGTATTTATCGTAACGCGATGAATATTGACTGTACTGGCCAATATATTTACGTGGTGTGCCAATTTTTTCCATTGCCTTTTGCAGGCCTGCAAAGTTAGGCAAGTGAGTGGTCATCATGGCTTCCATGTATAGGCGCTGATGCTTTTTTGCTGTAGCTATAATACTTGCAAGCTCTTTAGAATTGGCTGCTGATGGTTTTTCGCCAAGGGCATGTTTACCTGCTTCTAGGCACATAACAGCGTATTGTTTATGTAAGCTGTTAGGGGCGGCTATGTAGACAGCATCAACATTTTGATCTTGGCAAACTTGCTCGATTGAGGTGAAAATTTTTGCTTGTGTATTTTGTGGGTGTTTTGCTAAAAACGCTTCACCGCTTGATACTGCGCGCGAGCACACCCCATATAAATTAAAATCGTTTAACGTATTTGCAGCGGCTAACAGTGTGTCGCTAATAAAATTGGTGCCAACAATAACAAAGTTCATGCTCACTCCTTAGCTTAAATAAAAATAATAAGAGTGTTTAGTTTAACATTTTTTTAGTTCTATATGCTTTAGGGCGTGTTGATCTTTGGTGGTTGAATTTACAGCAGACTGTTTGGTTTTTAGGCAAGGCAGAGCCTATGTAGTGTGGTTATTCCCCATAAATAGGCGATAACGCAGCATAAAGGCCAAACATGCGCTGCCCTATGGGTTCTTTCTAGGGACGATTGACTCTTTGTTGCCTACATGGATGTAGGTAAGTGGCGTGAGCAGGACGCGGAAGCTTTGCTCGATTTTTACTTAGCCCACTAGGTTACAAACCTCGCGCCGCGATTAAATCGCCCCTAGATTGAACAAATTTCAATCCACAAAGTTCGACACGCCCTAGGAGAGCAACCAAACCAGCGTTTTACATTAACACTTAGCGTTGCTTGCTCCTGATACCCTAAAAGCTCAGATATAGTCGATATTGTAAATTGGTTTTGCGCTAAGTAGTGTTCAGCTAAAGCGCGGCGAGTGGCATCTTTAAGTTTTACAAAGCTCGTATTATGTTTGATAAGTTCTCGATGCAGAGTACGCGGGTGCATACCCAGTGCAGCTGAAATAGTTTGGTTACTGCATTGATAAATAGGAAGCATAGGCCTAATTAGTGCACTAACTTGGTTGGGCAATGGTTGGGTGTGTTCTTTGTTTTTTGCCAAGAAGTTTAGCGCTGCTTGTACTTTATTTAGTTCAGGGTGATCAAGCTCAAGAGTTAAATCACTTTTTGAGATTACAATACCAGCGCTGTTGCGATGCTCTATAACGTTACAACCAAAGTAAGTGTTATAGGCACGAGTATTAGTACTTAATTTTTTTGGTAAAAATATATTAATTGGTTTGCAGCGGTTATTACTCAGCTTTTTAATAACAGCCAGTGCTAAACCAATGGTGAGCTCAATTACTTGGCTTATGTGCGGTAATGGTTTTAAATTAATTTCGAATGATAAAAATACGCTTTTATCATTCTCTAATGGGTGTGAGTTTAAGCTAAGTGCAGGGCTGTGCAAATGAAGGTATTTAATAACCCAAGTAAGTGCATCACCTAAATTAGTACTGCTTTTAGCTGCTATTGCAATATGCCCTAAAATATCAAAATTTTGTCTACTTGCGAGCTTAAGGCCAAAACTAGAGCAATCGAACTTAAAAGCACAGTATTCTAATAGCCCAGCGTAATCTCGATAAGGTAAGTATTGGTTATCGAGATTTTTAAAGTCAACGTTATTAATATTACAGTTTTGCATTATTTCATGCGGATCGCCGCCAAATTCGCTAATTAGCGTATCTATACCTTGTAATGACGTGGCTCTGATTAGGCTGCTCATGGTTAACCTCAAATAAATGATGTCTAAAAATATCAAGTTTTGTTGGGTTTTTCTATGCACTATTACTATTAAGGCCATTTAACACTTTTATTAAGGTACACCATGAACAATACAACATTTGATTACATTGTGATTGGCGCAGGTAGTGGCGGCTGCGTTATGGCATCGCGATTGTCTGAGGATAAAAATGTAAGTGTGTGCTTAATTGAAGCAGGCGGTAGTGATAACAGTGTATTTGTACAAATGCCAGCAGGCATAGCAGCGAGTGTGCCTTATGGCATAAATAGCTGGCATTACAATACGGTCCCACAAAAAGAGCTTAATAACCGCTGTGGTTTTGTGCCGCGTGGCAAAGTGCTGGGTGGGTCGAGCTCGACTAATGCAATGGTTTATATAAGAGGTAATAAGTACGATTACGATAATTGGGCACAGCTTGGTAATGAAGGCTGGGATTTTGATAGTTTACTCCCGTACTTTATTAAAGCTGAGAACAATAAAGCGTTTATAAATAATGAGCTGCACGGAACAAAAGGCCCGCTACATGTACAAGAGCTAAATAATCCAAGCAATATAAACCAATACTTTTTAAATGCCTGTGCTGAGCAGGGCGTTAATTTAAGCGACGATATAAATGGCAAAGAGCAAAGTGGTGCGCGTTTATCGCAGGTAACTCAGCACAATGGCGAGCGTTGTAGTGCAGCAAAAGCATATTTAACACCGCATTTAAACCGCCCCAATTTAACGGTATTAACCAATAGCCACGTTAATAAAATAAATATAACCAATAACATAGCGCAAGGCGTGCAAATAGAGCGTAACAAAGAGGTTATTAATTTACGTGCTAAAAAAGAGGTAATACTTAGTGCTGGCGCTATTAATTCGCCGCAGGTATTAATGCTTTCAGGTATTGGCCCTAAAGCTCAGCTAAGCGCACATAACATTAAAGTTGAGCACGTACTTGAAGGCGTTGGCGCTAATTTACAAGATCACTTAACGGTAGTGCCACTTTATAAATCAAAAACAAATAAGGGTACCTTTGGTATAAGCCCACTTGGTATTGCGAGCATTATTAAAGGCTGCATTAACTGGTTTAGTAAGCGAGAAGGGCGATTAACCAGTAACTTTGCAGAGTCGCACGCGTTTATTCAATTATTTGAAGGCTCGCCAGCGCCCGATGTGCAACTAGAATTTGTGATTGGGCTGGTGGACGATCATAGTCGTAAATTACACACTGGGCATGGTTACAGTATACACAGCAGTATTATGCGCCCTAAAAGCCGAGGTACTATAACATTAGCCGACAGCAACCCGCGTAGTGCTCCACTTATTGACCCTAATTACTTAAGCCACCCAGACGACTTAGCTGTAATGATTGCTGGCCTTAAAAAAACACTCGCTATTATGCAAAGTAAAGCTTTTGATAACATACGCGGTAAAATGATCTACCCGCTTGATATAAATAATGATGATCAGTTAATTGAATTTATACGCCAAACGGCAGATACCGAGTATCACCCAGTTGGTACATGTAAAATGGGGCAAGATCCAATGGCAGTGGTGGATACTAATTTGCGAGTACACGGGGTAAGTAACTTACGCGTAGTCGATGCGTCGATTATGCCTACCATTATTACCGGCAACACAAATGCACCTGTAATTGCGATTTCTGAAAAAGCAGCTGATTTAATTAAACAGGCAAATGTTTAATTGAATCAACTTTAGTAGGGCTATTAATTAGCTATAAAATTCATTTAGCCATTGTTGCCAATCGCTTTCAAGGTGCAGCATTTGCTGATGCTTTTTAGCATTTAGATGCTTGATTTCGTCCTCGCTTGCCATATAGGGTCCAACGCGGCAAAGAGGGCAGTGGTTTGGTGTTAAGTATGCTGGCTTTGTGAGGCGTGAGCTTAATTCGCTAGTGTGTGTATTAATACCTTTTTGGCTGAAAACGTAAGTGATACCGCTGGTGTCTTTTACGTGTTTATCACGGTCAACATTACGAATTTTGTAACCTTCAAAATGACTAATATCAAATGGGATTTGGCCTAAATAATCAGCGTTTAAACCGTTATTTAAACTCCCTTCTATATTCCATTCTCGATAAGGTTTTACATCCTTTGAAGTGATGTAGCACAGCATTGGGCCATTTTTATCAAGCGCGTATTCGTTAGCATATTTAATAAATTGATGTAGTAAAGCGCGGTTTAATACGTTCATACTGGTTTGGCGCGTGTTATTTTCAAATGCTTCACGGCCAACAAACGCAGGTATAAGCGGAAACTGAAAAATAACCACATCAAAGCTGTGCTGGCTTTTACTTAGAGCTTGCCAACACGCGGGGTTTGTTATATCAAAACTATTAAGTACCTCAACGTTATGCGCTTTTAGGTTGCTAAGTGCATTGTGCTGATACTTTTGCTCAATAGTAGTTTGGTCATCGTAAGTGGATGCAACCAAAGCTTTTGGCGATAGATGAGTGTAAATAGCGTTCGAAAAAGATAAATCGCCATCGCCTACGGTGAGTATTCGCCATTGAGGATTTAAATACATAATTAAAGCGGTTTAGTTGGTGTGTTATCGGCATCAGGCGTACTTTTTTGAGACTGCGCTGCAAGTAAACGATGAAACGCAAGTCTGGTTTTTAACCCTTCAATGGCGATTTGTTTAATAATAAGATTAAAGGTAATTAAAATGGCAAAGGCAATATGAATAGGCCCGTGGGTAAATCCTGCATTTGTATCGTAAAGCATTAAACCGAATAGCAAAAATAAGACAACCAAGAAAATTTCGAGTAATTGACTTGAATAAAAACTCAAACGACCTTCACTTTTATGATCTTTTTTTATGCGGATAGCACAAAAAAAGGGGATCACTTTGATTTTAAATGCCGCGTTTTTTTCTACGTAGTTTTCGCCAAGTTCATCGAGTTGTTGGCGTAATTGGTCAATCATGGTGTGTCCTCAAATAACAGTGCGCGGATATTACCTTATTACTGTGCAACATTTAAGTTTACAGCTGCTATTTAGGATAAATACTCATACCAATAGTTAGGATGTGACAAACAAACACAACAGAGGTCAGCACAAAGCGCATTTTTTGATAATCTTTATGATAGGTTTGCCATTGCGGCGTGGCTTTTTCAAATAAAAGTACTAGCCAAAAACTAGCACCTAGCCAAGCCAGTGCCCACTCTACAGGTAAAAATGATAAAAATGGAACTGGGATAACAGGTAATACCGCTTTAATTGCATCGCTATAGCTTTGCTCTCCGGCACGCCACAAGTTACCTGACATAAATGCTAAAATGCCAATACTGTAAAAAGTAAAAAACTCTAAGTTAAGGCTATTACTGCCAAACATAAGCGGCCAACCCACACACCCTAAAAACGGGATTAAGCCTAAGTAACCTAGTTGTATGTGGTTAACAAATTTTTCCATTACAGCGTGCCTTATGTTTAATGACTTATTTGAAGCGCGGCTATTGTAGCAGTATTGCGATTAGCGATCTTAATAATTCGCCAGCGTTTACAATTCAAATAATGCTTACGGTAAAAGAGATTATATAGTTCAATCCAAAAAACCGATTGTTTTAATCTAAACAATCAATTTTATTTAATTTCTCATTAGCCTTATTGTATTAACCAAGCCAACGCAGAAGGTCGTTTTAAACGAAAGCGTTGATTACTTTTTAAATACATTAAATATAGATGAGGAAATACCATGAGCACTTCATTAATCAATACAAAATTACAACCATTCAATGCAACCGCTTACCACAACGGTGACTTTGTAGAATTGTCTGAAAAAGATGTTCTAGGTAAATGGTCAATCTTCTTCTTTTACCCAGCTGATTTTACGTTTGTATGTCCTACTGAACTTGGCGATGTTGCAGATCATTACGCACAACTTCAAGAGATGGGCGTAGAAGTTTACTCAGTATCTACTGACACTCACTTCACTCATAAAGCATGGCACGATACGTCAGACACAATTGGTAAAATTACTTACCCAATGATTGGCGACCCAACAGGACGTATTACTCGTAGCTTTGGCGTAATGATTGAAGAAGAAGGCTTAGCACTTCGCGGAACATTTGTAATGAACCCGGAAGGCGAAATTAAAATTATCGAAACTCACGATTTAGGTATTGGCCGTAGCGCTAAAGAACTAGTTCGTAAAGTACAAGCTGCACAATACATTGCAACTCACGACGGTGAAGTTTGTCCTGCATCTTGGCAGCCAGGTGAAGACACACTTGCACCTTCACTAGACCTAGTTGGTAAAATCTAAGTATAGATTTATTCCTACTATGAGGGCAGATAACTGCCCTTAAATCAACGAACATCCGTTTGTTGGTGCCTCCTATATCAATATACTTGTTTAAGCACATGCATTATTTGGCATGGGAGGCTTGCTGTTTAAATTTTCCTAAAAGGGTTAAGCCATGTTAGATAACAACATAAAAAATCAATTAAAAAGCCATTTTGAATCGCTTACTCAACCTGTTGAGCTGCTTATTGCCTTGGATGACAGCAAAAAATCAGCAGAGGTAGAAAGCTTAGCGAACGATTTAGCTTCACTGAGCGATAAATTTACGGTAATAAACAACCCAGATACAAGCGCGCGTCGCCCGTCGATGGTTGTACATTCACCTATTAAAAACACTCATATTACGTTTGCAGGTGTACCAATGGGGCACGAATTTACAAGCTTAGTGTTAGCACTTTTACATACTGGCGGACACGCAAGTAAAGCTAAAAGCGAAGACATTGAGCAAATACAATCGCTCACTCAAGAACTCAACTTTGAAATATACATAAGTTTAAGTTGCCAAACGTGCCCGCAAGTAGTCCAAGCACTTAATACTATGGCAGCGACAAACAGCAATATTAAAGCGACCATGATTGATGGCGCATTATTTCAAAGTGAGGTAGAAGAGCGAAATATTTTAGCTGTACCGGCTGTATATTTAAATGGCGAACCATTTAGCCAAGGTGCACTAAGCCTTACCGACATACTCAATAAAGTAGATAGCAAAGGGGCACAGCGCCAAGCTGAATCGCTAAGTAAAAAAGATAAATTTGATGTACTTGTAATTGGTGGCGGGCCTGCTGGCGCATCGGCTGCGATTTACTCAGCACGAAAAGGGTTAAATACAGGCATTGTTGCCGACAGGTTTGGTGGACAAGTTGCAGATACATTAGCAATAGAAAACTTTATTTCGATTAAGGCGACAGAAGGGCCAAAGTTGGTTGCCCAGCTTGAAGAGCACGTTAAAGAATACGATGTAGATGTAATGCATAATCAGCGTGCAGCGGCACTTGGCTATAACAATGGCTACGAAATTACACTAGAAAATGGCGCAGTACTTAAAGCTAAGTCGCTCGTACTTGCCACCGGTGCACGTTGGCGCGAAATGAACGTACCAGGGGAGCAAGAATATCGCGGCCATGGTGTGGCATATTGCCCACATTGCGATGGTCCTTTATTTAAAGGTAAACCTGTTGCCGTAATTGGCGGTGGTAATTCAGGTATAGAAGCGGCAATCGATTTAGCTCATATTGTGCAAAGCGTTACGGTACTTGAATTTGCAGACACATTACGTGCTGATGAAGTGCTTATTCGTAAAGCTAAAAGCATGGCTAATATTACTATTATCAAAAGTGCACAAACAACCGAAGTACTTGGAGATGGTAAAAAAGTAACTGGCTTAATGTACACAGATAGAGTGTCGGGAGAGAGCAAAGAGCTTGAACTTGCCGGTATATTTGTACAAATAGGCTTAATACCTAATACGGAATGGTTAAAAGATAGCGACCTTGAATTAAGCAAATTTGGTGAAATACTGATTGATGCTAAAGGCGCAACTTCATTACCAGGCATTTACGGCGCGGGGGATGCAACCAATACTCCGTTTAAACAAATTATTATTGCAATGGGCAGCGGTGCAACAGCAAGTTTAGGTGCATTTGATTATTTAATTCGCCACTCTGAAGAAGCTGATCAAAGCGCTGCTTAATGTAATTAGTAAAAACTCTCTTGATATAACAGCAAGGCTACACCCATAGCTGTTTGTTAACCCAAGCCGCCCTTCTCCAAAGGCGGCTTTTTTAATGCTTAAGAATTAGCACACGATTTAATCGCACCCACCGCCAGAATCACCGCCGCTACAATGTGTATGAGAGTGCGATGAGTTACTGCTAGAGGAAACTGATGAGTCACTGCCAGTATAAGCGGATGATCCACGTGATGACTTAGCACTGATGAATGTAACTAACAGCAATATGCCTGATACGATAATTACCGTTATTGATGACCCCCATTGCTCAGTGGAAACGCCTTTAAATATTGCTAAACAAAGCACCGTAAATAGTATTGTTCTTATTATACTTTTCATTTTATATCCTTATTTAACCAATAAGTTAACTATAAACGTTAACTAACGTTAGCCGTATGCTCAAGCGCATTAATAACTGCTTTTTCGAGTATTGGTAACTTAAAAGGTTTTGATATAAACATATCCATGCCAGCTTGTTTACAGGCCAGTTTGTCTTGTGATGAGGTATTTGCTGTTAAAGCCACTATGTAAGTTTCTTCATCTGGACAGATTTTTTCTGCTCTAAGTTGTTTTGTTGCCTCAAATCCATCGAGTATGGGCATTACGCAGTCCATAAAAATAAGGTCATAATGTTTTTGGCGACATTTTAATACTGCATCTTGGCCATCAACGGCTGAGTCTGCTTTAATATTCAACTTATCTAGCGAGGCATGTAAAACTAATCTGTTAATGTCGTTATCATCAACAACAAGTACAGATAAGTCACTGCCGTTAGTGTCTAAGTTTGATTTAAGGCTTTCTTGTTTTTGCTCTTTACCTGGCTCTATAGGAATATTTACTAAAAACGTAGTGCCTTTATTAGGTGTACTTTTTACCTTTATTTTGCCGCCCATATATTCAACAAGCTCTTTTACTATTGCAAGCCCAAGGCCTGTGCCACCTTTTGAATTTTTAGCATCTACTTCTTGAGAAAAAGGAGAAAACAGTGACTCTAAAAAGCCTTTACTCATTCCGCGGCCTGTATCAGACACTTCAATGTTTAAACTTAACTTAGCTTTTACTTTAGAAAGGCTGGTGTTTAGTGTAACTGAACCATTTTCAGTAAATTTAAGTGCATTACTCAATAAATTAGAAACAATCTGGCTTAGTCGAGTATTGTCACTAAAAGCCCAGCAGTCATCATCAATTGTATTATTTACTTGTAGCGTTACATGCGTATTTTTAAATAGTGGTGTGTATAAAGAAGTTAAATCGGTAAAAATTGTTTTTAACAAAAAGTCAGTAGGCTCTAGCTTTAGCTCACCATGATTAATTTTAGAAAAATCGAGCACCTCATTAATAATACTAAGCAAAATATCAGCACTTCTAAGTGCTATTTTTATTTTTTCAGCACGTACTTCTTCACTATGTTCATCAATTAATGTGGTTAGCATGCCTGTGATGCCGTTAAGAGGGGTTCTTAATTCGTGGCTGATTTTAGCAAATAGCATGCTTCTGTCTTCAAGTAAGCGCTCTGCTTGAGCTTGCTTTTGTTTAAGCTCTTCTCGAAGCTTGACTGACTCGGTTACATCTTGGCAGGTGCCAAATAATCGGACACATCGACCTTCATCAAATTCGGCCTCACCAAAGGTAGCCACCCATAAGTGTTTATTTTTAGCGGTTATTACTTCTAGCTCTAAATTCCATTTTTTGCCTTTTTCTATGGCTAATTCTACAGCGCGAGTAATGCCTTCACGACTTGGGCCTTCTTTATAAAACTCGATTGCAGAATTCATTTGTGGTTGAAATTGTTCATCTACTTCATGTATGAGGTATGTTTGTTCGCTCCAGGTGATTTTGTCAGAGATTAAATCAACTTCCCAGGTGCCTATATTTGCAACGTGCTCTAGCTTTAATAAGGTATTACTATTTTTTATGAGTTGTTCTTTAGTTTGTGCGCGAGCAAATTCCGAGCCTAGCCATTGCGCAAATAATTCGATGTAGTCGTAAGCATCATCGTTAAAAGCGAGAGAGTCTTTTGCGGATGAAAAGTTGACGGTACCAAATATTTTATCACCAATTTTTATTGGCGCGCCAATATAAGACTCTAACTGAAAGTTTATATAACAGGGGTGGTTTGCAATTGCGCTTTGAGAGGCTTTATGAAAAGCAAGTGCGGAACCAGCCGATAGCGTATGTACACAATATGTACCTTGTAAGTCAAACACAGTACCGGGTAAAAGTGAGTTGTCGGGGGTTATGGCATATAAAACGGTATAACTGTTTTCATCTACTTTACTAATAATGCCTAGCTCTAGCTCTAATACTTCTAATCCAAAGATTAAAAGTTTATTGATTTTGGTTTGAAAATCAAACGACTGATTCGAAACTATATCGTGAAAACGTCTTAAAAAATTCAAAAGAAAACACCCCGTAAGCTTTTGTTCAATTTATACAATATAAAAGCCAATTAAAGGCATATTTATTAATTACCAAGTAAGTTTAGCAGTTTTTATCGATGATAACTAAAACTGATGTGTACACTTTAGACTTATAACCTTATGTTTTGTAGAATAATAGAGCATTAATATAACGCTGAGTGTAATGATGATTATATAATGCTCAGTGTTTTATATTTAGTAGGTTGAGTTTGGTGTGTACTCAGGATTTATATCGCCGCCAACTTCTTCCGGGTCTACATCGTTAATAAGTAGCGTTTCACGTACAGCTTCAATGTGATCAAGTACGCTTTGGTAGCGCTCGCCATATTCATACTTTGTCACTTCAATCGCTTTAGGCATGTAAGTAAAGGCTATTTTAAGTGCGTGGAGTGCTTCTTCGTTTATTTTTTCGCTCATAATGTTCTCTTATGTGTAGGCTATAGTTAATAAAATAACACCAAATACGATTCGGTAAAGACCAAAACTAACAAAAGTGAAATTTTCTAGAAAGCGTATGAATAGTTTAATAGTAAAGTAAGCGACTATAAAAGACGTTAAAAAACCCACAGCAAGGGCAGTTAGATCATCTAAGCTAAACAGTTGGTAATGTTTAAGTAAGTCGTAGCCTGAGGCTGCTGCAAGTACAGGTAAGCCAAGTAAAAATGAAAATTCAGCGCTGGCTTTTCGGTTTAAACCACACAGCATGGCACCAACAATAGAACTCCCAGCACGACTAGTCCCAGGAACTAACGCAAATACTTGTGCTACGCCAATCCAAAGAGCTTGTTTATAAGTAACTTGGGTTACATCGGTAGTTGTGCAGTGAGTCTCTTTATAATTGCGCTCTAATAGTAAAAAAATCACACCGCCTACAATAAACATAACACCTACTACTGGTACGCTAAACAGTGTTTTTATTACATCACTAAATATAAAACCAATAATACCCAAAGGAATAAATGCAATGGCAACTTTCACCCATAAATTGAAATGTTTAGGGCTAAACTTATCTTTATAGTTGGCTAGTACCGCTAAAATGGCGGCAAGTTGGATAATGACTTCGAAGGCGAGGTTAGCGTCTGTTGATTCAATGCCTAACCACTTTGACGCTACAATTAAGTGCCCAGTTGATGATATGGGTAAAAATTCTGTTATACCTTCAATAATACCTAAAATAATCGCGTTAATTATATCCACGGTTTACTGCTTCCTGAAAAATTAAAAAGCCCGAACTCGGCTTAACTGAAATGACGCATTACTGCGTACCTAAATTGCGAGGCGTAGCATAAAAGCTCTTAAGGCAAACCAACAGTGTTTTTAGACTTAATTTGTTTAATAAATTGCATTAAACATTAAATGCACAATATAATGGCAATTGTTATCATTTGCATATACTGTTTTGTATATGTTTGGGCAAATTTACTGAGCGAATAATGAATAATAAAAAAACGTTTACAGCTACACGGCGAAGGCACTTAATTGCGTGTGTATTAGCGCTAGTTACTGCGGTAATAATGATCCCGGGTATGACAACCTATTTACCATTTCAAATGAATGAACAAATATTACTGCCTATTTTACTCTTTCCTGTTATTTGGACTGCGTTGTTTATTTATGCGTATTTAGCGCAAAAAGTATGGCAACCTTTTGTAGTCATGATTGCATTGTGTGTATTACATGGTTTATTGAGTTTTTGGGCGTTAACGCAGGGGCAGGGATGAAGTCGATTACTTTAAAAAAGCTATTTTTATTACATAGCTGGGTAGGAATTATTACTGCGGTAATGCTATTTATTGTTGCATTTAGCGGCGCATTAGCAGTTCTGTCGCGACCTGAGTTAAAAATATGGGCTAATCCAGAACTACAATCTAGCCAATACGTTGCCAGCGCGCAAATTAACCGACTAGTAAACGAATACCATAAAAAAGTACCTAGTGAATTTGGCGAAAACATTCATGTGTTTTTACCAAGTGGGCATAACTTTCATTTGTTAACGTTGGTATTTGAATCTCACCATGGCGATGAAAATTACGACCAAGAGGTGGCCAGAGTATTTCAATTTCATCCCGATACGTTGACGCTGGAAAATACTTACTATGGGCCTAGTAAAGAGTTTTACGCCAATAAAAAAACGGATGCGCCAACTTATATAGGTGAATTTCATGCAGATTTGCATTTAGGGCGACCAATTGGGTTAATACTCACTGGGTTTTTAGGTTTAACGCTTTTAGTAAGTGCAGTGACAGGCTTGTTTATTCATCGCAAATTGATAAAAGAGCTCTTTACGTTTAGGCGAGATAAAGGGTTAGATATTGCAGTAAGCGATGCTCATAAGGTTATAGGTATTTGGGGCAGCGTATTTAATATTGTGATTGGTTTTACAGGATCATTTTTAGGGCTCGCGACCATTATTTTACTACCAGCAGCTGCGTTTGTGAGCTTTGGTGGCGATCAAGATAAGTTAATAGAAACGTTTACCGCTATTCCTGAGCCTGTAGTTAGCCACATTAAGCAACCTACAAAAATAGACACTATTTTAGAGCATGCTCATAGTCGTTACCCTGAAGCAATAATTAGAGATGTCACAATAATGGCGCATAACGATGCGAATGCGCAGGTATATTTGCGTTTGTTAGGTGGCGAGGCTGTTGCTTCTCAGTTACTGCATTATCAGGGCAATGGTGAGTTTGTACAGTCGATGAGTAGTTTTGGTGATATTTCAGGTGTTTCAATAAAAATAATTGAGCTGATGTTTCCGCTGCACTTTGGAAACTTTGCAGGGGTGTTTGTCAAACTGCTTTGGGTATTACTTGGTTTAAGTACTGCGCTTTTACCTATTTCGGGCATGATGATGTGGCTAGCAAAGCGTACACGTGGCAGTAGTCCTTCACTGAGTATGCAGGCATATGCACGCTGGAATCGCTTTATTATTGGCAGTTGTGGAGGTTTGGTATTAGCAAGCTTTTTGCTATTTCCTGTGCAAGTTGTACTTAATTATACCGTTATTGGTGTGGCGCAAAATAGCTTTTTTGGACCCGTGTTTTTTTATACGTGGTTGGCATGGTTACTCTTAAGTGTATTACCCATAGATTATAAAAACTATTTCAAGCTGACTCTTTTACTATGCGGTGCTTCGCTTGCTTTGGTGCTGCCACTTAACATCCTATTTGGCGTGAGCAATGTTATTAACCTTAATAGCTCGCTTGTTGCGGTAGTAGATATAAGTTTTATGGTGGTGGGTTTCGGGTGTATGTTTGGTGCCTTAAAAATAAAAAACACACAAAAATTACAAGTTGAGGTACAACCCGCATGAACGAGCTACTAATTACAATTGCGATGGTGAGTTTACTATTAATGATGCTCAATATACGCAAAAACACACTTACATTATTGGTTAAAACATTTTTAAGTACACTGCTATTTGGTTTAGCGCTGATATGTTTTATGAGTGTTTACGGTATTTTAGGCGGTGCAATATGCACCGTTGTGGGAGCTATGTTAGCTGGTTTACTAACCGCAGTTATTGCAGGTAAAGCACCGCAATTATTAGGTTAAATAATGCAGCTATTTAGCTGAAAAGGCCTTTGCAGTATTAACTCCCATGTTGTAACCACTATTAAGTATTTCAAACTTTTTAGTGGTACGCCCAACTTTAAAATTAGCCGGTGGTGCAATGATATTGATTTTGCAGTCACTAGGGCGTGTTAATAAATTAAAGCCAGGTACAGATCGCGAAATCAACTGTTTTCTGGTAAGGTTTGGGTTACAAGGCTTTGTTAATAATAAAGAATAAGTATTTATGTTTGACCCTAGCGTAACCATTTTTGAAAGCACACAGAATCAGCTTGCAGAAAGTCCTCTTTGGCACCCTATGCTGAATACTTTTTTTTGGGTCGACATAAATAAAAAATTACTTTTAAGCAAAAAAATACACAGCGAAAGCCAACTAAAAACAATTAATATGCCCGATACACTCAGTGCAATAGCGTGGATTGATGAGCAGCACTTGTTGCTAGGTACAAGTACAGGTTTATACAAATACCATATTAATTCGAGCACTCGCCATCTTATTTTTAATATTGAAAATACAGAGCTAAATAGGCGTTCAAACGACGGCCGCGCTGATCCATGGGGTGGCTTTTGGTTAAGTACAATGGACGTAAATGCTAAAAAAGCTGATGGTAAAATATACCGTTATTATAAACGCCAGCTTAAAGTCGTTGTAAGTGGTTTGAGTATCCCAAATGGATTGTGCTTTGATAAGCCACGTTTACGCGGTTATTACTGCGACTCTTTAACGAGTTGTATTTATGTATTAGATTTGGATGAGCAAACTGGCGAACCTTGCTCTGAGCCACGTGTTTTTTATCAATTTAATAATACTAATGTTGACCCCGATGGCTGCGTGACCGACCAATTAGGTAATTTGTGGCTAGCTGTGTGGGGAATGGGGTGTGTTATATGTTTATCCCCAGGCGGTGAGCTAACTAAAACAATCAAGCTTTGTGCAATAAAACCGACATGCACTGCATTTGGTGGTGAAAATGCTGAGTTTTTACTTGTAACATCGGCATTTGATGAAACGATTAATAATACTGCTAGTGAACAAGGCGCTGTATTTCAAATCTCAGGCATAAAAAACGGGCAGTTTGAGCCGCCCGTTTTACTGTAATCTCAGTACATGTGCTGATTACCATGATAGTGAGGTTATTCTTTTAAGCTTCGATTAGCTGAAGTTTTATCTATAAATAGAATAATAAGGTAAAGGCTATCTTTTTTCGTTAATTGGTATTTACCAAAGCGCTCGGTTAATCATCAAATTATTTTTTAGATTCATATAGTTATTTTTTAAAACTGGCTATTTTATTTCTGCCTGTTTCTTTTGCGTTATAAAGGGCTATGTCGGCGTTATTTATTACTTCTTTAGGTGTTGTTTTTTGATTGGGTATAAGGCTATAAAATCCAATACTCAAAGAGAGGTAATTACTAGCACTTGAAAAATTATGTTCAATTGCGAGTTCTGCGATTTTTTCCTGAATAAGAACAGCAAACCTTTGACAATGATCTGTGTCGACTGCAGGTAAAATTATCGCAAATTCTTCACCACCGAAACGAGCGGCTAAATCACCTTCACGTTTACAAAGATCATGCAGCGCTTTGGCAACTTGTTTTAACACTTCGTCACCGAGCTGATGCCCGTAGTTATCGTTATAACGCTTAAAAAAATCAATATCACACATTATTAAACTAATGGGTTCTCTATTACGTGCGCCGCGCTTAATTTCGCATTTTAAAGTTTGATCAAAACAGCGTCTGTTAGCAATGTTTGTAAGGCCATCAGTATTAACTTGTTTGTTGAGTTTATGGTTGGCATTAATGAGTTGCTGCTGAGTTTTTTGTAGCTCTTGCTTGTAATTTAAATTTTTGAAAGCATTAGCAAGCATTTCACCTACTAACCTTAGGCGAATAAGGTCTAAATCAGTCCAGTTTCTCTTTTGAACAACGCAATCACAGCCTATAAAGCCAACGAGCTCTTTGTCATAACGTAACCCGATGCAAAGTACTGATTTTATTTTTTGTCGCTGAAAAATTATTTTTTCGCTCGTTGCTTGAATAGGTAACAACGTTACATCGTTAACTCTAAATAAGTGAGTACGGGCCATTAAAGTAAAAAAATAAGGGAGATCACTTTTTGGAAGGTCCTGTAAGTCGTCTTTAAATGCTTGTATATCGTTATTGACCCATTCGTGAGTGTTATTTATTGTTTTACCGTCCTCGGCAAACTTAAATAAATAACTTCTATCTGCGTGGCATACGGTACCAATAGCTTTTAATGCATAGTTGATATGCTTATCAACGTCGTCGTTTTGAATATCAATTAAGTCAGTTGATATGTTCGAAATAATATTATCAAAATCATATTGTTCTTCGACATTGTTATTTAATATATCAATGATAATAATTGAATGTGAGTTAGGTAATTTTGCAAATTTTACATTGAGTAGTAATTTAGATGTTTGTTTTGATAAAGCAAACTGGCATTGATTATTTGCTGTAAAATAGTCTAAGAATAGATCTTCGATTAACAGTTCTTTTTTACTGTGGTGATTGGTTAAAGTGATATGTGCAAAATCGTTTTTTTTAAAATGTGGTTGCTCTTCTAAGTCAAATAAACTCAGTGCCTGACTGTTAACTTTGAATATATCTTCATTGGCATCATAAAGTAATATACAAAATGGCAGTAACTTCATGTTTTGCCACATTTCATCTGATCGGTTATTACTCACTTAACTCTCCATGTGCTTAAGCCACAATTAAATTGTTATCTATTGTATTTTTATTGTTTTTACCTACTAATTATTAGCACATTTTTTTTGATTTACTAAGTTTTTAGTGCGTTTGAGGGCAGTACGTATTATAATTGATACTGTATATCATTACCCTTTCTACTCTAAGCCATCTTTGGCTTATTTGCACTTTAAGTATAGGTTATTCAAGCATTTCATGACAGAAATCACTACACATCAAGCTTCTCGTCGTCGGTTACTTATTGCGCTAGCAATTACGTGTTCGTTTATGGTAATTCAGGTTATAGGTGCTTATTATTCTAATTCGCTTGCTGTACTTGCCGATGCGGGGCATTTGTTTGTTCACAATAGTTCGTTATTCATCGCACTGATTGCATCAAGTCTCGCTATTCATTTTGCTAAAACCTATAACGATGGTCATCAAAGAGCTGAGCTTCTAGGCGGTCTGGTGAACGGGTTTTTATATCTAGCAATAAGTTTAATTATTTTGTATGAAGGTGGTGAGCGCTATATACACCAGCATGAAGGAAATGAGCTGGCTATTAATAGTTATTTAATGTCGGTTATTGCTGCTATTGGTTTTTTGTTTCATGGTGCTGCTGCATGGGTTTTATATAAAGGCCGCAAAGCGAGTATTAATGTTTACGCGGTATTTTTACATTCATTCTTTGATTTGATTTCGACAGTATCGACATTTGTGGCTGGTATTCTTATATATTTTACGGGCTGGGTTGTTATCGATATTTTATCGAGCATGTTAATCGCCTCTTTCGTGTTGTTTACCGGTGTTAAGGTCATTATTAGTTGTATAAAAGGTTTACGCTTAAATAAGGCCAAACTCCCTAAAGTAGCAGATATTGAAAGTGAGATTACAGATATGGAGCATGTTCACAATGTCCATAACGTCACTGTCACGCGAAAATATAAGGGTGTAGTAGTAGGCGCACACGTTGTCCTTAAAGAACATTGTACTATTGAAAAACACGATGAAGCATGTCGTATGAAAGTAGAACAACTGTTAGCTGAAAAATTTAATGTACACAATAGTGTATTACAAATTGAAAGCCACGAATGCCATCACATTCATTAATACAAATTAATATAAAAGCGTGTAAAACTGATTAGCACGCTTTTAATGTTTTAAATCAAATCAATGATATTGCTAAAACAATCGCTTTTACGTAAGTCTTTAGCATCCATTGGCCTTGCAAAGTAGTAACCTTGCAGTACATTGCATCCAACTCCAGCTAAAAAGTTCATCTGTTCGCGCGTTTCTACTCCTTCTGCAATACAGTAAAGATCTAGGTTTTCGGCCAATGAAAGAATGGTCTTAATAATTGACTCATCACCTTTATCTATACCAATACTGTTTACAAAGCTTTGATCTATTTTAATAACATTAATAGGAAATTGGCTCAAATAGGTGAGTGACGAGTAACCTGTACCAAAATCGTCAAGTAGTAATTTAAAGCCAGCAGCTTTTAAGTTATGTAGCTGCTTGGCTGCTTTGAGTTTATCTTCTAGTAAAATACTCTCTGTTATTTCAAGTCTTAATTGTCTTGGATGAACTTCAGAGTCCGCTAATATAGACATTAACCTTTGGGTTATGTTTGTTTTTAAAATGTGTTTAGGCGATAAGTTTAAAGATATGTAAAACAATGGGTTTTCGCTGAGTATAGGTGCAAGTTCAATAAGAGCTCGTTGCAATGCTTGCTCAGTAAGGAGTTCTATTAAACCGGTTTCCTCTGCGACAGGAATAAAAAGTGCAGGAGATACTAACTGTCCTTGATTGTTCCAGCGCATGAGTAACTCCACGCCATTTATCGTTTTTTCTTCTATGTCGATGATAGGCTGATAGTGATTAAAAAATCGGTTGTCTTTCACTGCATCTTTTAAATCATTTTCGAGCAGTAACTTTTGTTTTATCAGCTCATTCATTTCATCGCTAAAAAACTTAAAGTCGTTTCTACCGCCTTGTTTAGCGTGCATCATGGCTACATCGGCATTACGGATAAGTAAATCGGTGGTTACAGCATCGAATGGGTATAAAGCAACGCCAATACTGGCTGAAATATTAATAGAGAAGTCTTCAATAATTACTTTATTGGCTAACTCATTACTAATTTTTCTTACTGTATCGCGAAGAGACTGAAGCGATTTTATATTTTGAACCAGCACTAAAAATTCATCACCACTTTGTCGGCCAAGTTTTGCGTTTGCGCCGAGCATACCGTTCACTCTTTGGGTAATATTACACAAGAGCTTATCGCCAACTGCGTGGCCAAAAGAGTCATTAACAGGTTTAAACTTATCTAAATCAATAAATAATAATGCGCATTGTGTATTACTTTCATCGGCATATTTAATCGCTTTTTCAATGTTTTGATACATTAAACTACGATTTGGGAGATGCGTTAGAGGATCAAAGTTAGCCAAATAGCGCAATTCGTTTTCAGCACGTTTTTGCTCGGTTAAATCTGTAATAACCACCACATAGTAACTTGCAGTATCTTTTGTAACTGCTGTGGCACTTATATGAATTGGATGTTCGTTATTTCTTGCTGTTTTTATATAAGCATCACTTTGCCAGTTTTCTGTCGGTTTTAATTTTTTTAAAATACCAGCAAACTCTTTACACTTATCTTTACCAATCGCTTTTATGAACAATTTAGGACTAATTTTAGTGGCTACTTTTTCATTTGAAAATGTTTCAATAAAACTGTTGTTTGCAGAAAATGGCATTAAATGTTTATCGAGTATAAGGAGCCAGTCATTTATTTGGCTGAACGCTTCACCTAAAATTTTTGCTTGTTGCTCGTTAGCACGTTGCGCTGTGATATTAGTATATATGCCAGAAACATATAACGGCTCATTTGTTTGAGGATCATATATAACTTGACCTGTATCTTGATACCATAACCAATGGCCATCTTTGTGCTGTAAGCGATAGGTTGCTTGCCAGTTTTGTTGTTTTTTGTATTTGAAGTAGTTTTCCCATTGGTTTTCAAAACGACGTCGATCATCAGGGTGTATTAGCGCCAAAAATTGTTCTATGTGTACGCGTACAGGCAAGCCTGTATAGCCTAATTCAATTCCTCTGAGCGTGCTTACGGAAGCATCTTTAAAATTATAATCCCACACGCCACTTTTGTTATTTTTAAGCGCGAGCTCTGTTTGCTTTTGCGAATGAATAGTCGCTCTATGAGCTTGTTCTATTGCAACTTGGCGGCTGCGGTATTGCCAAAAAATAAAAAACAATACGGCTAGTATTAAGGCTATATAGGCGGCAATAGCAAAGGGCGACTTCCATGGAGCGTAAGCTACGTTGATGTTAAGCGTGGCTGGTTCGCTTGTAACAATACCATCACGATTATGTGCTGATATTTTTAGTGAGTAACTACCCGGTTGGAGCTTTGTGAAAAACACTTGATTAGATTGTAAGTCTTCATATGTAAGAGACGTTGGCCCTAAAAGGGTAACTTTATAATACGCTTTGTCTATATTGGGGTAAGAAAAGTTAGAAAAACTAACCGTCAACCCCATATCTTCATAACTGAGCTCAAGTGGTTGGCTAAGATATTGATGAGGGTAATAATTGAGCTCTTTGGTAAAAAGATTTATATCGGTAATCGCTACATTATTTTTTTTAAATAACTCTTCTTCATCAAAGTCTAGAGGGTCAAAGAGTAAAGCTCCGACATTGCTGCCAAAAATTAGCCTGTCATCATTTAACGTTGTTGCAGCTATAGGAGTAAATTGGTTTATATTCAATCCGTCCTTTACTGAATAACTCACCACAATGAGTGTATCTAGGTTTATTTGGTATAAACCATTGTCGGTACTTGCCCATAAAAAACCATTTTGATCAGGAAGTAATGAATAGATAGAGTCAGTATTAAATGAATTTTTTAATCCTATGTAGTGTTTTCTCTCATAAGTAACTGGGTCAACACCAATTAAGCCTTCCTGGGTGGTTGCCAACCATAAAGTATTCCGTTTTGAGTCTAAGTAAAAGTTTTCTACAGTGTAAAAAATATCTTCTTTAGGGTTA
Source organism: Pseudoalteromonas sp. TAE56 (assembly GCF_000497955.1). Classification (NCBI taxonomy): domain Bacteria; kingdom Pseudomonadati; phylum Pseudomonadota; class Gammaproteobacteria; order Alteromonadales; family Pseudoalteromonadaceae; genus Pseudoalteromonas; species Pseudoalteromonas sp. TAE56. The sequence continues at coordinate 73,103 of NZ_AUTN01000157.1, read as the reverse complement.
AAAGACTGAAATATAGTCGTTAAAGTTTTCGTTTTTTCGTTGTACCTAAAAAAACTTTTTGATGTACCAAGCACAAACTCTTCAGGATGTGTGTCGAGGTGTTTATAAAAAGCGTAAGAAAATAAAGGGTCGACTTGCTCTTTGAGTCCCTTAATAATTCTTGTTTTTCCGGTTGTTTCATTAAAAAGATAAAAGTTATCATCAGACATAAATGCATATGTGTCTGCAGATAATTGGGAAAAGCCAAATAAGTTTGATCGGTTAATTACATCATTCTCTATGTCTTGGTTTTCAATAACTTTACCTGTTTGCTTATCAAAAAGTTTGAACCCGTTGAAAGTAACAAGCCAAAGGAATTGATTATCGCCAATTGAAGACGGAAAAATATCATAAACGGCAGATGCTCCATATATAGCTTTTGAGTCGGTCGAGCTTAAATATACTTTACTTTTATTTGTAACTTGGTCGTAGCGCGCAATACCATCTTCGGTCCCTAGCCATATAATATTATTTTTATCTTGATAGGCAGCATGAACAGTATTATTCCCAGGTAAAAAAATATGTTTAAACCGTTGAGTTTTGACTGGCCAAGTAAACACTCCTTGGGTTCTAGAAGCTAGCCAAAGTACACCCGATTTATCAATCATTAGGTCGTTGATTGAGTTTTCACTAATATTAAACTTACTTTTTTCATAATTTAATATGAACTCTAGTTCTTTGGTTTCACGGTGATAACTAAACAATCCACTTTCGGTTGCTACAAACTCCCCGTAAACAGTATTGGCATAATCCCATATATTATAATCAGGGATTAACGTTGTAATATTTGCTGCAGATATATTTTTGTTATTATCGAATGCTAATTGATACATGCCTTCAACAGTACCAACAAGTAATCCTAATTCATTATCAACACTTAAGAATTTGACGTTTACATTATCTATCGTATTTTTTTCAGGGGGATGAAGAGAGATTTTTACAAGTTCTGAATTATCTATATTTGCCGTGTATAAGCCATCATTTGTACCAATATATAAAGTGTTTTTATATATCGTTAATGACCTAATGTAGTCACCTTCATTTGGTAGTGCTAGTTTAAGTGCAAAGCGTTTGCTCGTCTCATCAAATGTATATATTTGACCATCTATGGCGAAGTAAAAAGTATTTTGTTTTTGGGTCATCGCGGAGATTGGAGAAAACATCTTTTGTTCTTTATCTATTTGACCTGAATAGATTTTTTCGGTTTTTAAAGTGAGGGGATCTATTATAAACGCACCAGAAAGATCAGTTGAAACGATAATCTTTCCGTCTTCGGCTTTAAATAACGCATAAATATAGTGTTTATCTAAGCCAAAGCCACCATTAAAAGTTTTTACTTTATACCCGTCAAAGCGATTTAAACCTTGTTGGGTAGCTATCCAAATATAGCCAATTTCGTCTTCTTGTGTCTGCAAAACGTAACTTTGCGAGAGACCTTCGTCAGTAGAAATACGTTGTAATTGTTGAGCATAGTTCTGTGATGCAAAAGTACATTGAATGCATAGTAAAAAAATAATGGTGATAGGAAAAAAAACTTTGCTCAAACGCACTTATAAACACTCTCAGTGGAGGATAGGATGATACTTAGCTAGATAGTAAATATAGCATAAGTTTTTATTTTTTAATTACAAATAATATACGTAAAGTTAAAAGTTCTATTTTCAAATAGTGAGCTAATCTAAATAGATAACAGTTAATGTTCATGAGGAGAGTATAGTGGTTTTATCTAATATTGATGTAAAAAACAGCGTATTATTAATAATAGACTTACAAGAGTTGCTTGCTCCTGCAATTAAAGATTTTCCGAATATTTTAAAAAGTACATTGCAGTTAGCGCAGGCAGGTATTATTCACGACGTCCCGGTCTTAATAACTGAGCAATATGTCAAAGGGTTGGGCGCGACTAATCAGCAAATTAAAAATACATTACCTAATGCTATGTATTTTCATAAAACGTACTTTAGTGCATGTGCAGAGCTTGGCTTTATTGATAAGTTAAAAAGCCATGATAAAAAGCAGGTTGTTGTTGTGGGCACTGAAGCGCATGTGTGTGTTTTACAAACATGCTTAGATTTAATAGAAAATGGTTTTGAGGTTATTGTCGTACACGATGGTATTGGCTCGAGAAATCCGCAACATAAAAACTTGGCAGTTGAGCAATTACGCCAAGCGGGTGCGGTAATTTCATGCGCTGAAATTGTTATTTTTCAATGGACAAAAAAAGCAGCAACGCCTACGTTTAAAAAAATACTGCCTATAATTAAGTAGACCACATGTATATAATGTAAATCAAATGTATTACTTTTTGGTGTGTCGGTAGTTTATTATTGTGTTCAGTGAACTGAAACTCGTTTTTACACGTATATTGCAGACTGCTTTATAAAACAACAATGCAAACAACAATTTTAAGGTTTTTATGTCTAGTATTGGCCGGTTATTTACAATTATTTTCAGTCTTTTGTTTGTCGAGTCTATCGCTATTGGCTTGTATTTCGACACATTAGCGCAGGCTTTTATGATAGGTTTGCCATTGTGTTTATTACCTATATGGCTTTTAAACACACAAGGGGACAGCCCTGTTACCCCGCATGTGATAGCTGCAGCCATAATGATGTTTTCTTTTTTGCACATACAACAAACTTTTGGGTTGATTGAAGTCCATTTTGAAATATTTATTTTAATGCCCATGTTAATTGTTTTTGTACAGTGGCGAGTGTTTATTACTGCAATTGTATTCGTGGCAGTTCATCATTTGTCTTTTTATTATTTACAAACTCAAAATACAGGATTTTATGTATTTGATCCTGACAGGCTTGCTTTTACTACGGTGCTTATTCATGCTGGATACGCAATAGTTGAAGTGTTAGTTGCAGGCTACATTGCCATAATGTTGCAACGCGAACGTCGTGCAGCTCTGTCTTTAAGTTATGCAACAGAGCAAATAATGAAAGACCCTGAAAACATAAAACTCTCTCTTCGCGCTGATGATACTAAAAGTGAAGCTGTAGCAGGTTTTAACACGTTACTAGATTACTTATCGGATGTTATTAAGCAGGTACAAACTCAATCTGAATCACTGCAAAAAAACTCACAAGAGCTTATACATGTTCATGATCAGTTGGCGGGTGGTGCAGTGCAGCGTACACAACAAACTGATGATATTGCTAATTCTGGCGCTCAAGTTGCTAATGGTTTTAAACTTGTAGAAGAAGAAAGTGAGGTGCTAAAGCGTCAAGTCGACCACATTACACAAGCTGCGAGCGACGCATTAAAAGAAGTTCTTCAAACAGATGCTAAAAGTAGAGAGCTATTAACACTACTTAACCATACTGAAGAAAAAATAAACCTCTTAGTGGCTGCGGGTGATGTTATTTCAGGTCTTCTAAATGAGATATCAGGTATTGCTGAGCAAACAAACTTACTTGCTTTAAATGCAGCTATTGAAGCTGCCCGTGCAGGCGAACATGGTCGAGGCTTTGCTGTTGTTGCTGATGAGGTAAGATCTTTGGCTAACCATAGTAAAGCAACAACAGATAAAATTAGTCTAACATTAAAAGATCTTGTTAATAATAGTAAAACGTCAACACAATCAATGAGTCAGTGTGTGAATTTTGTAGTTGATTTAACAAGTATTAGTGCTGCAATGAAAGAAAATATTTCAGCAATGAGCGAGCAAATAGCCGCAGTATCTTCAAGTTCTGATTCAGTTGCGCAAGTTGTAGCTGAGCAGGCAGGTAATACTGAATTAATAGCGAGCAGTACTGATACTATGCGACAAAATCAGTACCAAGATACGCAAATAGTGCAGCAGTTAACCGCTAAGGTGCAGTTAATCGATGTCAGTATTGATGTGTTAGAGCAAAGCATTGCCAAGTTTAAATAAATCTAACTCTTTCGTATTTTCGCTTATAGCTACATGGCTTATTTGTGTTGTTGCAGGGTTAGTTTATTTTCAATTAGAGCAGCTTAAACCGTTTGATAGCTCAAAAATTTTAATGCAAAAACATTGGTTTAGTAATTTTAAAAAGCAATTGGATTGGATTGATAGTGGTGAGCCGTCTTTAGTGCTTATAACAGAAAAAAACTGCGGGTGTACTATACAGGCTAAGCCACATATTTCATCGCTAACTTCTTTTGCTACGAATAAAGGCATGAAGATTGTGGAAGTTGAATTAACACCAATTCTTAAACACATTATTCCGGCAACGCCTGCTGCTGTTATTATTAACAAATCGGGTGAATTTGTTTATGCAGGGCCGCTCTCCGAAGGATTAGCTTGTGCTCAGGGAAGTGGTTTTGTTGAAACTGTGGTCACTAATTTAGCTGCAGGTTTTAACTCAAACCTCTTAATTACACAAACCAAGGGATGTTACTGTGTAAATAATGCATAAATAACGTGCAGAAAAAATTAAAGCTCGCACTTAAATTAACAGTTGCGAGCTTTAATATTTATTAAATTGTAACTAAGCCATAAATACCTAATGACACAAACACACAAGCAGCAATAGCACGTACGGTGTTTAGAGATATTCTTTTTAGTAATGCATTTCCGGCGTATATAACAGGGACATTAGCAATTAGCATACCTAACGTGGTTCCTACCGTTACCCAAAACACAGACTGATATTGTGCGCCTAGCAACACCGTCGCTATTTGTGTTTTATCACCAATTTCTGCAATAAAAAATAATACAAAAGCGACTAAAAAAGCTCCGTAGCTATCATATTTACTACTTACAGCTTCGTCCTTGTCTGGAACTAGCAACCAAAGTCCAACTACAATAAAGCTTATGTTTACAAGCCAAGGTAAATATTCAGAAGAAAAACTATTACTTAACCACAGCCCAAACCATGCTGATAAACCATGATTGAGTAAGGTTGCGGCTAAAATACCAAGAATAAGCGCGCCTTTATTACGAAAGCGGGCGGCTAATAGGAGCGATAAAAGCTGGGTTTTATCGCCTATTTCGGCAAGTGTGACAGTGACGGTTGAGGTTAAAAAAACTTCCATTATTGATTCTTACAGGCGGGNCCCGCCATGAGGATAGTGTCTACCTAGGTCTCGCCGATAACGCTTGCTACAACATTACAAACTTACCATGCACTTGAGGTGCAATTATGTTGATAAGTTTACTCATTACTGAGCGGGCTACTCCCCTAAGAGGCGTGCATTATTCCACAAAAATTTTGTGCGGTAAATATTAAGAATCATGCATAGTTAATTTATTCGGGAGTAATAACGTTAGCTTTTGGCAATTAGTTGATAGTCAGGAAAGTGCGATAAGCGGTCGGTCAGGGTTAATTATTATTAGCTAATAGATACTATGAGGAAACTTTTCCCTTTTACATAGTGAAATAAACTTCAACAATCATAATGTTTATAGCTGGCAATAGATTACACTATTTGCTATTAATATAAGTTCATTAAATAAGGATGTTTTCGCGCTAAAGTATGGGAAGTGTACTCTGATAAAGTTGTTATATCTCAAAAGGAGTTGAGTCATGCGGATTTATTGTTTAGCTCTATATTTCTTCTGTTCGGCTGTGTTTGCCACTAGCTGCTATATTACCGAAGAGCAACGCACTGAAAATAGCATCAAATACCAGGATCAAGTCGAAATCGAGATAACACTTTCAGATTCAGATTACTCAGTGATGATATCAATTCCTTCTCAAATAGGTGAACTCCCATTTCAAGGAGTCTTCCTTGTTACTGATAGCCTAGAGGACCCAACATTTTTCACTCAGCTTCAATCTTTCGAAGAAAATGGAAAAAATGTAGCCTGGTACACAATAAATACTGGTTTAATTCGCCGTCACTTTATCGTGGCTAGCTTCGGTGAGTGTAGTATGGATGTCTTCAGGGAAGTTTTATACCATGAAATATAACAAAACCACTCAATGCTCTCGCTTCACTCGCTAGGACGCTAGGTATACAAGGAGGTCCTGTGAATTTAAATCAAGTTACGTTACCTGTAAATAACATGGATAAAGCTACAGAGTTTTATCGTGCTCTAGGTTTTACTCAAATAGTTGATACACCTCATTATGCACGTTTTGAATGTCCTGAAGGAAATTCAACTTTTTCATTATCTTTAGAAAGCTCTGACTTTAAGAGTTGTACTGTTATCTATTTCGAACACGAAGAGTTAGATAGTTGGGTTGCTCAATTAAAGTCTAAAGGTCTTAATTTCGATCAAGAGCCAACGGATCAGAGTTATTTGTGGCGAGAAGCTGTTTTATATGATCCGTCTGGTAATAAAATTAAACTTTATTGGGCAGGCGAAAACCGCCTTAATCCACCTTGGCGTGTCGAAATGCGCACCTAACAACACGTCCTGAGGTGGACGACCAGTAAAATTTAGCTATTAATTGCGAACTTTAAAAATGGTGAGCCTTACTTATTTTAGCCAACAGCAATTTGCCGCTTAAGACAGCGTTCTGCGCTTAGTCTAGTTCGGTTGTGATTCACTATTAGGAGTAAACTTTGAATAAAGGGATTTTGTTATTTTTACTCACCGTACTTTGTACCATCAATTCTGCGAACTCCGCAGAGACAACTTGGAAAACCCAAGGTTATGGTTACGTTTTTCATACTGTGGACAATAAAACAACAGCCTTTGATTTAACAACTAAGCATTGTTTGGAAAACCACTTTATCACCGATGAGTTTGAACAAATCTCGTTCATTGAAGAAACACAAAAAGTGAATAAATATACTCGCTTACTTAACTTTGGTGGTTTGTTTCCGTTAAAGCTAACGAAATTAGATAGTTTACCCGCTCAATGTCAATCCGAAAAAATTGTTAGTATTAAAGACAAAAACTACGAATTTAATGCCAGTATTGTTCTTGACGTTCTAATGAATAATTTTGAAGAGCACTATGCATTTTCAAAAGATAAAGATATTAATTGGGTTGAGCAGAGAAAACTTTGGCAAAAAAGAATAACCTCAAAAACTACGCAAGATGAGCTATTTAGTATCATTGATGACTTTCTTAAAGAATTACGCGACGGTCATGCCATATTACTCAATCAAGAACTTGATAGGCTTTCACATTACTCACCAAGAAAGTGGTCATTTTGGGGTGAATTAAAAGCGCACTCAGTAAATTACCCTGAATACTCAACTTACTGGGAATTACATACCGCATTAATTGAAAAGTCTCAAGGAAACATTAAGAATTACATTGATAAAAACTATTCCACTCTTCAATATCACGATAATTTTACCTTAGCAAAAACGCCTCAAAATATTGCCTATTTAAAAATAAGTAACTTTGATGATTTCTCAAATAATGACGTAAAAGCAACAAAAGAGGTTATGGAGATATTTACGCCTATCATCAAACAAAGCAATGGTTTAATTATTGACTTACGTTTTAGTATGGGTGGAAGTGACTTAGTGGCATTTTCTATTTTATCTTACTTAATAGATTCAGAATTAGCCTTGGGGGGTAAACAGTTTAAAACATCGACAGGTTACAGTGAACTTCAAAAAATTGTTGTCGCTCCATCAAAAATTAATAATTACACAGGAAGCATTGTTGTTCTAATTAGTCAAAAAACACCTAGTGCGGCTGAAGTATTTCTTTTGGGTTTACAAGCAAGGGGCAATGTTACTTTTATTGGTGAAAGAAGCTACGGAGCTTTTAGCGATACGTTAACAAAAGCTTTGCCTAATGGGTGGGGGATCACATTATCAAATGAAAGGTATCTCAATTCTCATGGGGAAAATTATGAAAACATTGGATTGCCTGTAGATCATGAATTTGTATTTCTTAATGTGAACAATATTGAAAGCGGAACAGATGTGCAGCTTAATGAGGCAATTAAAGCTTTTAGATAGGTGCATTCGGCGTATAACAAGGCGTAACTAATGTCCGCTGTTGGCACTTTTGCGAAGTTCGGTAGAAATTAGGATGACATCCATATTAACTGGGATAGCTTTGTTTGTTCAATTAAGGTGGTTGTCTGGTTTAATTTTTAATTGCATTAAGGCAATTGCTTTTATTGCATGACCTAATTAAATTATCTTTATATGGCCCCCTTAATCGCTTTTCATTAAAGTTATTATTCGGCAACTTATCTCGAAAAAACGGTAAACAGGGAATTTTATGAACTACCTAAAAAAGCTAAGGCTCCTCGCCATAATCATTTGTCTCTTGCCTCTATTTTCTGCCAATGCTGTCATTGTTAAAGAACACATAATTAACTCTAAGACGTTGGGAGAAAAGCAAAACGTCACCGTTTATCTGCCAGATAATTATGGTGACTTTCCGGATTATAAATATCCAGTTTATTATTTTCTGGATGGCAAATATTACAAGGACATGATTCAGGGGGTTATGTCATCCTATTACGAGAATGGTTTGGCACCATCCATGATATTGGTTGCAATTGAAAACGAAAGCAGAATTAGGGATTACACACCGACTGAACATGTCGAATACAAACAAGGTGGTGGTGCGGATGTCTTTTTGGATTACATAGAGAGAGAGCTGATTCCCTTTGTCGATAAGCACTACCAAGCCTCTGATTTTAAAACCTTAAATGGACACTCTCTTGGCGGGCTTTTTTCTTTGCATGCAATGCACTCCCGACCGGGGCTGTTTACTGCCCATGTAGCATTAAGTCCTTCTATCCACTGGGGCAATAAAGTCACATTGCCTAAACTGAAAAGGTACCTGTCTTCACAAGACAATTTGAATCAGTTTCTTTATGTCAATCTAGGAGATGAAGGCTTTCAGGTGATTGACGATTCGGCAATAGCTATGCGTGAGGGATTTTTAGAATTAAAGGCATTTCTAGAAGAAACCAAACCCAACGGCCTCAGATTTAAGATAGAACATTTGCAAACGCTGCCCCACGTAGCGACGCTAATGACTGGTCTGGTTAATTCCACCAATGAATTGTATCGCAACTGGTCAGTACCTTTTAGAGTTTTTACAGAGGGACCTGAAGGTTTTGATAAGCATTTTAAGCTGCTGTCGCAAGACTTATTCCAGGAGATCAAACCTCGAAAAGGTGCGATCAATTTTGCTTCATATTATATTACAGGGCTTGATTCGCCCGAAAAAGGCATGGAGCTGTTGCAATATAACGCAGGGCTTTATTCAGATTCTGCATGGGTGTTGCTTAATCTGGCCAAAGGCTACGAAGAGAGAGGGGATCAAGATAAGGCTAAACAGCAAGCTATGCTGGCTCTTGGGAAAATCAAAAGCCATGAAGAAAACCTCAAAACCACTATCGATGAGTTTATTGCGGGGTTTGATACAGAGGAATAGATATGTAGGTATGCTAAAGGAGTCAACCCTTGATTTTATGTATCAAAAAACAACACCGCCCCGAATTGGCACTTTGGCGAAGTCCGCCTAGAGCGAGGAGCGGACACTGAAAAGTTAAATTTATTACTACTTCTTTGAGTAGGAGCCTAATTTTGTCCGATAACATTATTAAACGCCGCTTTGGGGAAAAATAACATGCTTAATATCTGGCTATTTTAATTACTTGTTTACAAAGGCAATTATTGGTGAAATTATCGGGATATGTAATATACGCCGTTTTGGTGTGTTATGAACCACCAAAATGGTGTTCAATAAGCTGTTAGGGTTTACGGAGAAACTGGTGCATATCAAATCTATTATTTTTATTATTTCACTTTTATCGTTTTCATCATTTGCAAATGATATTAGTGAATTCTGGGCAGCCGAGCCTGAATATTTAAAAGTTGTTAAAATCAATGTGTCCCAACTTTATAATAAAAATCCTGATTTACATGTCCTCGAATTTTCGATTAAACGTGACACTACAAAAATTGAAACAGACAATGAGTATTTTATTTACCTTAAAGCACTAGATAAAGCAGATATAACCTTAGATCCCGATCCTAATGTTCAGGCTTGGGCAAAATCCGAAGGTATTGAGGCAAATGAAATTGCTGTTTACAGTGCGATCTTCAAGTTACCCAAAGGTGAGTTTAAGCCTTATATGCTATCGGTCATTCAATCTCGTGCTTTTTTAAATAATAAATGGGCGGAGTTGGTAAAGCCCTAACAAAGCAAATCAACTAGGACACGTAACAGTTGGCAACGTTTCGCTACACAATTTTAGCCAACCATTACTTAGCCTGTTATTTAGGCGTTGGTATGACTCCCACTGTCAAGTTAAACGCACTGATCCCTGCCTAACTTTTTAAGCCATAATTACTTTAGCTCGAATTAGAGCGAGTTAATACATAGGATGAAGCAAGTAATGTCGTCGGTTATCTTGCTGATATTCGTTGGTTATTACTATTTCTAGTAACAGAGCAGACCTTACTTATTGCGTCCTGTGGCGGTCACCGATGGCACCTGTCTTCAGTCTATGTTCGTGGTTCAATGCAGCGTTAGCTACATTGCCATCCTAACGCCGTCGGTGGTTGTGCCACACCCGATGCTTGATCCCATGCATTAACTCTAATTCGTTTATCATGCGGGTACTCTTGCCAATCTAAGTTTTGTATTCACTGGCGTAAGCACCACTTCTTTTGCAATAGCCCATATGTACGCAATCATTTCTCGGGCAATGGCGGTAACAACCAGATTGTAGTGTTTCCCTTTGGCTATCATTTTGTTATAGCGTTTGCAGAGCCTAATCTGTGCTTTCCACGCAATATCAATAATGTCCTTTGGTAAGCCTTCTTGTCGTTTTTGCATATCGGTCGATATATTTGCCGCATACCTATAAGTGTGTGCACCTTCCACAAGAAGGCGTCTTGCTCGGCCATTTCCGCATTTTGTGATGGCGCCAATATGGCGTTTGCCACCACTCGAGTGTTCACTGGGTACAAGACCGAGATAACTCATTAATTTACGGGGATGGTCGAAACGCGATAAATCGCCAAGCTCAGCAACAACGCCGGTGGCGACCAACAAACGGACACCACGCATAGCTTGTATTGCTTTGACAACAGGATAATAACGCCACTGGTGAACGTGGTGTGTTAGTTCATTGTCTAGCCGTTCAAGTCGGCTTATTCGTTCGGTAATTGTGTGTAAAAACTCTTGTAAGACGATGTGCTGAGCGGGGGGGCAGCACAAGCTCAGTAAGCCAACGTAAATGTTTTTGTGACCAATTCGCAGTGCCTTTGTAATTGATATTATTGCGAAGCAACAGCGCCTTTAATTAATATTTAGCATCTTTTAAGTCCTTCATTGCCACTTCGCGTGCACGAGATAAATCGCGTACAGCTTCATCTTCAGGCTCGGGAACATAGATAGGTGTTAAATCTTCAGACTTAAGTAATTTAGCAAGCTTAAGAGCATCACGTTTATCGGTTTTAATCTTCTCACCAGGTTTTTTAGGAATAAGAGAGGGCGCCACCACGTAACAGCAATGGCCGAGGCTGGTAATTAACCTGTAAATCCAATAACCACATGGGCCTGCTTCATAAACAAAATGAAGTGTTGCGCCAGGGTATTTCGGTTCGAACTGACGAACAAGCTTTTGAACGGCCACTTTGGAAGACGAAACTCGGCCAAGATGAACAGGTTGCGCACCTCTATGTTCTTCAATATAGGCGACTTCATTGAATTCTTTATGTGTATCAAGACCGATAAAAAGTATGCTATGTTTATTCATGTTAGCCTCTGCTGTTTAGTTAATTGACAAACTAATTATGGCTCTGGCTTTGAATTAAGCTAACCCACGAAAAGCGGAGGCTAACACCGTGTGGGAGTCATTATGTCTATGTTTTTTTCAAACTATGAGTAAATTTAAAGTTTTGTTAATTCCAGTAGCTACTTTACTAGGAGCGCTATTAGGTTATTTTCTAGCACCGCCACAACCACTTTATCCCTTTGCAGGTGAAAAGCATGAACTTGAACTCATTTACTATATTGAGCTTCATATAATCATTTATTTAGGTTTCTTTTCAGCATGCTTCACATTTTTATCTTCTAAGCTCCTCAATACTTCCATAAGTTTAGCCATAGGTTCATTAATTTCAGTTGGTTTATTTATTGGCTCAATAGATGATTTAAGGAGCGGAGCTATACCTTATTACAGTTTTCGCGAAATAGTTGTATATATTGTTGGTTGTATTTCTTGGTATGGTATAGTTTATTTGTTAAGTAGCTTTTCTAATAAAAACAAAGTGGTATAAACACATAACAAGACGTTAAAGGCTTCCATTTTGGGCCTCCTAGGGGTAAAGTGAAAGAATAGATAGTGATTAATAGTGTTTCTCGCAGGTCTTATAGATAGTCGACTTTACGACAACCCCTGAGTATGCGTATTGAAACAAATTACTCCTGTTGATCCAAAGTCTTGTTACAAACATTAATTGTTTCCGCTCAAATATTGGTAATCAACAGAAGCATATTCCATGTATTAATGAGATAGGTAAATACATTAATTAATGGAACGGAGTAACTATAAGTTACTCAAACGGACGCTAAACAGTTGGCTAGCTTCGTTCCTCGCAATTTTAGCCAACAATTTCGCGCCGCTTAGTAGGCGTTAGGTACTTCATAGTGTTTAGGTGTAATTTTCAAGTTTTATTGATATCAATTATTGGAATGCCATTCATTGCATCAGCGCAAGATGATAAATTGTGCGAACACTTAATTTCCTTTGCTAGCAAATCAAAAGTCGGCAAACCTTTAAAGGTAAAATTGATTAATGATTTGGCTAACTTCTCAAAGAGCTGTGAACATAATGAGACAGAGGAAGGTAAGGAGTTCTGCAATTACTTAATAAAAAACACTTCAACTGAATTTATGGATATTAATCTATCAAGAGTGCTGAGTTGTAGTGTAAATGATTTTAATCTTGGTAGTGTTCACCTAAATAAAATATCAGGTGAATTTTCAGTATTTGAAACACCTAGACTAAACCAAGACATTACATTGAATATAAACTTTTCAATTGGCGACGATGTAATAAATGACTTTATAGAAATCAAGACTGAGAATGAGAATGAGCCTGTAGAATAAGTACCTCACAAGCGCATGAAATTCGACTTCACAAACTGTCCGATTTTTTGCGAAAAATAAACGGTGCAAAAATACGTCCAACATGTTCCGCAATTTATGCGGGCGTTATGTAACTATGAGTAAACTATGAAATTTGTATTCTTATTAATCTTTCTTTCTATTAATGCGCACGCAGAAAAATCGAATTTGAATGATGTTGTAAATAAAATTAAATCTGATAAAAGCTATACAATTTTAAGTACTCAATGTCCCACTGAATTCTTTCCTGAATCGGGTGTACTTTATAAAAACCATATAGATTACTGCTCAACTAATCTTAATTCATGCTTAAAACTATGTAATGACGGTGACGCTAATTATTGTTTATCGTTAGCAAATTACACTCAGGGCAAAACCGAAGGTGAATATTATTCTGAAGCTTTATTTTCAAAATCTTGTAAATTAGGCCAAGTTAGCGCATGTACAAATAGAGCTTCAGGCTTAATTAAATATAATGGTGATTCATCTTTAATCTGTGCAGTTAAGACTTTTGAACTTTCTTGTTCTAAAAATGATGCGTGGGGCTGTACAATGTATGGGGCTTATTTGGCTCAAGGTAAAGGCGTTGAACGAGATTTTGATAAAGCTTTAAAAGTGCTTGAGGTTGGTTGTCAAAATGGAATTCAAGATCCTGCTTGCCAAAACGCACAAAATATTAGCAATCAAATTAAAGCTGTATTATCTAAAAGTGAATGAAATAGGGCGTTACATAACAAGATAATTGGACTCCCAACTTCTACACTTAGGTAGAAATTTTTTTTCGGAGTTCAATTATGAATAAGTTAAGACTTGGTGTCGATTTAGCTCATAAATTAATACAAGTTTGTAGTTCTACAAATAATAAAGTGCACTCAAATAATGAGATGACACTGCAACAATTTAGTGATTACTTGGTATCGCTTAGCCCTTCAACGATTATTTTTGAGGCCTGTGCGAGTGCTAATTATTGGCATCAATTTGCAACTTCACTTGGTCATAATTCCTTACTAATATCTGCGCGATTAGTTATGTCTGTTCGTCAAAGTCAAAAAACAGATAAAAACGATGCTTTGGCTGTTTTACAAGCATCGCTGTTACCAGATGTTCACTTTATTACTGCAAAATCAATTAATGAACAGCAAGCGCAATCAATGTTCAAATTGAGAGAGCACAGTGTTAAACAAAAAGTAGCGCTTAAAAATCAACTCACAGGTTTACTGCGTGAATTTAATATAAGCAGTGGTCGCTCAATAAGTTAGTTTGTAGGTACAATCCAAGATACATTGGAAGATGCCGAGAATGGTTTTTGTGATGCATTTAGAAAAATGCTTAAAGTATCATTGGATTTATATTTAACGTTAATTGAAGCAATCGCGACCTATGATTTAGCATTGGCTGAATGGGTTGATGAAACACCAAGCTGTAAAAAACTAATGCGCCTAGAAGGGGTTGGGATTTTAAATGCCATTCATTTTTTTATTAATTTGTCGTCGGGTGAATTAGCCAGGTTTAAAGCGGGCAAAGATGCCGCTGCTTGTATAGGTTTGACAACGACTCAGCACAGCTCTGGTGGTAAAGTAAGTTTAGGTAGAATAAGTCGGCGTCGAAATACAACATTACGTAGTTTACTGATTACAGGTGCAATGGCTGTCATCCAACAAGTTGTTAAGCGAGAGCCAAAAACAAGTAAAGAGCGCTGGCTTAAAGCGTTAATAGAACGACGAGGAAAAAAGTGTGCAGCAGTCGCATTAGCCAATAAAACGGTTAGAACCGCTTTTTCTTTAATCAATAATAAAACAGAATATAAAGCTGTTTTATTATAAAAAAATCAAACATCAGCTTTAGCTAAATTAACAACATGTTAGACGACACAGTATAGCCACAAGAGCGAAAAGCTCGTTAACAAGAAGAGTGCTCTAACACGCGAAATTATCTTGGAGTCGAGGTAGCGCCTCATTTAGAACTCGTACATAAGAAAGCGAATTTATTTAGTTAAAATAGTTGTTGAAAAATGGGAGTCCACATAAGTGACTATGAAGCCACCGTCCGCAATTGGCACAAACCGGAAATCACCCCTCCATAAATTCCGTATTTATACATTAAGGTTTTTAAAGCCTTAATGTAATTAATTTGCAACCATTCAAATATTTAGCTAAACCGAATTTTACTTACATTTAAAGTGGGCTTTAATTAACAAAGCTCGATTTATGTACTATACTTTATTTCAATTTAGGCTTTTTCAGCGGTTGAAAAATTTCGACTTAAGTGGCGCGGGCCAAAAAAAATTCAAATAATACACATTTTTTCAAATAACAATTGATAACCATTTTCGTTTAGATTAGTATGCACATACTAAATGAAATTGAGAGTGGTTTGTATTCATGTATATTTGTCTATGTCACGGTGTGACTGATAAAAAAATTGAGCAAACAATTGACGATGGTGCAACAACCATGCGTGAATTAACTAAAGAGCTTAAAGTAGGCAGCCAATGCGGTAAGTGTTGTGGTTGTACTAAAAAGATCCTTAATCGCAGACTTATTCAGATTGCGGATGTGACGGATCAAGTTGCTTAATTACATATAAAATTTAGATATAAAAAAAGCAGCTTTTTAGCTGCTTTTTTTATGCTTGTTACTATTTACAGTTGAGACTGCAAGTAGTTTTTAATGCCCGTATTTTTAATAAGTAATTGTTGGGTTTCTAACCAATCAATTTGCTCTTCTTGCTCATTTAAAATGTGGTCAAGGGCTTCACGGGTAATATAATCTTTTTTGCTTTCAGCCAGTTTAACTGCGCTTTGTAACTCACCAATAGTATCAAGTTCAAAACTCATGTTAGCTGCAATCATTTCTTCGCTGTTTTCACCAATACGCAGTCGGCCTAGGTCTTGAAGATTTGGTAAACCTTCTAAAAACAAAATACGTTCGATTAAACGATCGGCGTTTTTCATTTTTTGAATAGATACTTTGTAATCTGCTTTGTCTAGTTGAGTGAAGCCAAAATCTTTAAACATGCGTGCATGTAGAAAGTATTGGTTAATACCAACAAGCTCATTAGCGAGTACTTTATTAAGCGCTGCAATAACGTCTTTATCGCCTTTCATAATATGCTCCTACTAAGCCATTTGTGCTTGATGATAATTTTCAGAACCAATCTTATCAATTAAGCCAAGTTGTTGCTCTAACCAGTAAACATGATCTTCTTCGGTATCAAATAACAGTTTTTCTAAAATGCTACGAGATTGATAATCTTGTTGTTCTTCACATATTGCGATAACGTCTTTAACACACGCAACTACTTCAAGTTCTAGTGTTAAATCGTTTTGCATCATGCTTTTTACGTCGTTACCGATAAGTAAATCACGGCGCTTAGTCATATTTGGTACACCTTCTAAAAACAAGATGCGCTTAATAAGCCAGTCTGCGTGATCTTTTTCTTCTTCCATTTCGTGGTTAAGGCGCTCGTATAGTTTGTTTAAACCCCAGTCGTCATACATGCGCGAGTGTATAAAATACTGGTCGATTGCTGCTAATTCGTTAGCTAACAATGTATTAAACGCATCGATTACTTTTTGATTACCTTTCATGATAAATCGCCTTAACTATTTCAATTGTATGCAGTGTAGTACAAATAGCCTATATTGCAAGTTTTCTCTATAAAAATCATTGCGTTACTATTGGTTTTGATTCTTATTTAAGTTTGCGTTACTGCTTGGTTTATGGACAGTTTTTTATTTGCATTAGCATCTAATAGACGCCTTAAATAAAAAAGTGAGACGTCTATTTATGTGGGATTTGTTAATTAACCTGAACTCTGGATAATAAATCTATCTCGAGCAGCTATTTTCAGCGCTAACTGCGTTGAATTTACTTGCAATAGGCTAGCTATTGACGCGTAAAGTCGCCTTGTTTTCACTGAGAATCTCTGGCTAGAGAAAATCAATTTAAATATCTCCATGATTCTATACGTCAGTAAATCTCTTAACCAGAGCTCAGGTTAAGCATATAGGCATGCAGGGCATGCCTATAGTGTGTGTTTATTTGTTAAAATTGGTATGTAGCACCCAATGTTGCAGTTGTGCCTAATCCTTTAATGTTGTACCCACCGTAAGTATATGCTTGTGCGCGGGCTGGGTAGTAATCACTATTGAAAAGGTTTTCTATTCCCAAATAGCCACTCCACTTGGCGTTAACATTGTATTGGCCACTTAAGTTAAATGTGTTGTAGCTACTAACAGGGCCCTGATCGCCGGAGTATTGCCCTTGTGCGTTTTTATCAAAGCGCTTTCTGTCGCCTACGTATAAAAAGCTCATTGCAAGTGATAGTTCGTCATTTGTTTGCCATGTTACATTAGCTGTTGCTTTAGGTGGGCTAATTTGGCTTGCGCCTAAATAGTCATCTGTCTCGGTGTTTTTACCTTCAACATAGCTGTAAGTAGCACTTAATTTAAGGTCTTGGGTAATAGTGTAGTTAACTAGTCCTTCGTAACCCCATATTTCTTGTGGTGCACGCACGGGTTCGTAAACACCCGTTACTTCATTATATTCACTACTTGTACCAAGCTCTGAGGTACTTCTGTAAAGTGCAAATTCAAAACGCACGTTTTCAAACTGTGAGGTAAAACCAACTTCGTAATTATCGATTATTGAAGCTTGGGTTTGAATAAGCGCAATATCTTCAACGGTCGCAGAGCGAAGTAGGCGACCAATATCAGAAATGTCAGAGCCCTGTGAGTAACTAAAAAATGGACTAAACGCCTCTGTTAAATTGTATTTTATACCAGCGTTATAGGTTGTCGCGTCGTAATTAATACTGTCGCCACGCACACTCAATGGCACTGAGCATTGTGATTCGGTTCTGCACAGTTTTAATGTTTGATAATCACTTACGCTCAAATCGATGCTTTCGTTTCTTACGCCTGCTTTTAGGATAATATCATCGTTTATTACCCATTTTGTTTGTAAAAAGCCGGCAATACTTTCCATGTCCATTTCTGGCACCCACACTCGGCCATCTACTAAAGGTTGCGATGTTTTATCGTTTAAGGCATCAATGCCGTAGATTAGGGTGGCTGTTACATTTTCAAAATCAAACTGGCTATTAAACGTGGCTCGTGCACCTTGTTTATCTGACTTAATAACCGATTGACCACCGCTGTAACCTTCATCAAGATTGGCTAAAGCGGTTGAGAAAAAGAACACGTTTTCTATATTTTGTTTATATAGATCGAGGGTCATTTGTGTGTTTTCAAACAGCGCGTAATCAACATATTTTAGGGTTATATTCTCGTTGCCTTCAGGGCCTTGCGGTTTACCTTGTTTTTGAAGCTCTAAAGGGACGTGTATAGCGTATGTTTTTTCCCCTATATTGCCATCGCCAGTCACATCGCCTAAGTCTGTTTTTTGTTGTGAGCTGTAAAAGTTGTAGCTAAACTGAAGTTGTTTTTCGTCGTCAAAATCGTAACTTAACTTTGTAAAGTAGTTTTGAGTTTCAGAATCAGATAAACCATATTGCAAGCCTAAAATATCGCCCTGTGCATCGCGTTGTACGCCGTTTTCTTCATAGCTTGCTGTTAGTAGATAGCTTAGTTTATCAAGTTTACCGTTCACTGCTGCTGATATTCTACCGCCGCCACTTTCTGCTAACTTAACAGCGCTAAAGCGACTTGAAATACTTATTTCGCCTTCCGGTTTACCATCACTACGCGCTTGTTTTGTTATGTAGTTAATAATGCCACCTGAGGCACCATTACCATAAATAGAGGTTGCTCCTTTTATGACTTCAATGCGCGCTATTGCGCTTGCGTCTAACGTTTTTACACCTAATGAACCATTACGAAGAGGGGTTGATTGCGGTACGCCATCAATCATTATTAATGGCGCGCGACCACGCAGTGTTTGTCCTGAATTACTTGAGCTGCCAGTGTTAGGTGCAAGGCCTGGAACCATTTGCGCGAGTAAACTCCCCAGCTCTGAGCTTACTTTTAAATGCTGCTGTATTTGTTGCTGATTAATAACGGTAATTGAGGCTGGTACTTCGTCAATGCTTTCTGATATTCGGCTGCCAGATACAATCACATGCTCTAACTGATCAGAAGTGTATTCATTTTTATTATTTTCATTTGCTAACGTGTTAGCACTTATTGCAACAGCAATAAGGCAAAGCGAAGTTTTTAACATGGGAGGGTCTTAGTTGATAATAAGTTGCGTAATGGTAATTATTATCAACTAATGACGCAAGTGTTAATGAGATTTATTTCCATTTTTGGCGTTTTAACCAAAAATACACACCGCTTACAATAAAAAATGCGAGTGAAAGGGCTATTAATAACCATAAAAACTGCACTATAGGACCTGCAAAATCACCAATGTGAAATTTATACTTAAAGTTCCATGCTTGTGTTGTGAAGTTGGTTTTACTGGCGTCAAATGAGTTTAATACTTTACCAGTAAATGGGTTAGTCCAAACCCAGCTGTAAGCATGGCTTTCGCCAGGGTTTTGCATTCTCAGTGCAATTGCTTCATCATCTTTTTTAGGCAAGTAAATTCTATATGTTTTGCCATCAGGGAATACGCTCTCGGCATTTTTTATTGCTTCGTTATAATTTAAAACAGCTTGAGAAAGGGGGATTATTTTTGGCGCTTTAGGTCTTTGCTCTACTTTGTTAAACGTTACAAATTCTAATACAGATTGAGTTTGTGTTTTCCAGTTAAATGCCATGCCAGTAAAGGCAATAAGCATAAGGGGTATAAAAAAGTAAACACCAAGCACTGTATGTAATTGATACATGAGCACTCTAAATTTGGCTTTTGGTTTTATAGCTAAACGTTTAACTCTATTTTTTGGTTTTACCCATAAATAAAAGCCCAGTAATACATTTATTAAAAGTAGCAATGCACATACCGACATCCAATTTCGAAAGGTTTTTTCACCCTTACTATTTTCAAACAACAGCCAGCGATGTAAGCCTTGGGCAAACCCATAAATAGTATCGGTTGATTCATAGACGTTTAGTACACTCCCTGAATAGGGATTAACACTAGCGTAGTGTTTATCAGCTAACCTAAACTGCCATGCGGCGTTTGGTGCTTGCTCTGGCATAAAAAAAGTGATTTTTTGCTTAGTTTGAGTTTGTACATTTTGTATAAGCTCATCGTAATGCATAAAAGTAGCTTGTGGTGTTACTTGCCATTTTGCGGGTTCTATTAAGTGCTGAATGTCTTTTGCATAAATCATAACAGCACCGGTTAAGCTCACTATTAATAAAAATAGTCCGCTAATAAGGGCAAGGCCTAAATGAATTCTACGTAACCAAATTTTCAAAAACGGTATCTCATTATGAGTTAATAGTAATATTGTAAATGATAATACGAGCTGTTTTCAATTAAATAGTTGTGTATTTGGTTGGATTTCTATTATGCAATTTTCGATATTATAATTATCGTGTAAAAATATTTTTATGGCTTGCAAATTAATTGCTTGCTGAGTGCTAATAATAAGCTCGCAGTAGCTTTCTTTATCGTCTAATTGCCAAAGCTTAATACTGGTTACCGATTCGATATTAAATTTACTACTAATAGCATCCGATATTGCGTGTGTGTCGATGTTGTCAGGCGCTGCTTGCATTAAAACTTTGCAGCTTTGTTTTAAAAGTAAAATGCCATGATAAATTACATACATAGAAATAAGTACAGTGGCGATTAAATCAACAATATACCATTGATATAAAATAATTAAGGTGCCAGCAATGATTACCACAATAGATGCCATTGCATCTGATACGTTATGAATGAAGGCTGCTTTTATATTTATACTGTGATTTGCACCAGCTCGATAGGTTAAATACGCTGTTGCTAAATCAATCACTAACGCTATTGCGGCCACCCACACAACTATCCAGCCATTAATTGGTTGAGGGTTTAAATAACTCGAAATTGATTCAAAAATTAAATACACACCAATTATTATTAGTGTGCTGCTATTAAAAAGAGTGGCGAGTATTTCAGCGCGTTTATAGCCAAAGTGATGAGTGTCATCAGCTGGTTTATTGCCGATTTTTCGTGCAATCAAGGCTATAAAGATAGCGGCGGCATCACTTAAGTTATGAAGTGCATCTGCTATAAGTGACAAACTGCCCGAAAATAACCCACCAATAACTTGGGCTATGGTTAGTAATACATTAATAAAAACTGCAACGGTGAGCTGCTTATTACTTTGGTTTTCGTCTACATGACTATGTGAATGATCGTGCGCCATTGCCATAATCCCTTCAAATACATTGACTGAATATTGCTTATATCATGGGTGGTTTAAAACAGCTACAGAAGTTGTCGCGTACATGAACGTAATTTTAAGTTAATGATAAAGGCGTATTTTATTAAATGCGTGAATTTAAGTTTGTCGCGCTAAATGTCGAGTTTTTAAGGAGTTTACGGCTCAAAACTTGCGTCTTTATATATTTAGTGCATTAATGTAAGTAATATTAAATGATTAAAAGGTGCTGGGTATTAAGCATGGACAAAGGTTTAAACTTTGGTGAATTAACAGGTAAAGGACAATCTGTTCGAAGTAAGTTAATTATAACCTTTATAATTATAGCTTTAGTGCCACTTTGTATACTTACATGGTTTAGTCTTGAACACGTAAATCGCACCCTTAAACAAAATGCAGACACCGAACTTAACGAGCTTAATAATATAGGCAAGCAATTTGCTGATATTTGGTTTGCAGACCATGTTAAAGATTTATATTTGCTTAGGTCACAACTTGATATTAGCTCTGCTAAAAAACAAAAATTAATAAATCAATTTGTTGAGCAGTATGACTTCGTTAATCATGTAGAGCTTATAGATATAAACCTTGTTAACTCACGACCTTTATCACCTTTTTTTGATGTTATTAAAGAGCAGCGCTTTGACGACATACGCACAGGTATTAAAAATACAGGCAAAATTCAGTTTCGGTCAATGACTGCCTCAGGGCGCGACTATCATATTATTGGCTTGCCAGTATTAAATGATGAAAATAAGTTACAAACAATATTGATCGCAGATATAAATTTAAACGGCTTATTAAATAATTTAAGTAAAATACACGCTGCTAATAAAGACATAACATTTTATGTTATGTACAAAAATAAAATTCAAAAAAGTAATAATTCAGACGATACCCAACCACTATTTTTCTCTCAAAACGGATCACCAACACAACGTGTTTTTACTTATAGTGATAAGAATGAAGTCACTTTATATGGGTATATTAATTCATTAGAGTTTTTAAATGAATCTGGCTGGCAGCTACTCGTATCAAAACCAAAAGAAGTCGCACTACAAGGCGCCAATTACTATAAGCAGCTTGCTGTATTGACTAATACGGGGGCGTTATTGCTTATATTAACGCTGTCTTGGTGGTTTGGTCGCCGGCTTTCTCAGCCTTTAATTAACTTAGCTAAAATTGTTGAAAATATTACAAAAGGCGATTTGGTTAAAGTTCCAATAATAAACGACAGTATAGAGTTTAATCAGCTTTCATTAGGTCTTCGTAAGTTAGTGGACGTAAAAGCAGAGCAACAAAGTATATTACAAAAACAACGTTCGGCACTTCAAATTGCATTAAAACAATTAGCTGAACAAAAAAGCGCATTAGATGAACATGCAATTGTTGCTGTAACCGATTTGCATGGCACTATCACTTTTGTAAATAAGAAATTTTGTGAGATTAGTGGTTTTGATGAGCATGAATTAATAGGCGAAAACCATCGCCTTTTAAATTCGGGAAAACACGAAAAAGAATTTTTTAAAAATATGTATAAAACCCTTAAACATGGCGACATATGGAACGGGCAAATATGTAACAAAGCTAAAAATGGTGATTTTTATTGGGTAGATACGACCATCGTGCCATTTTTAGATGAAAACGGTAAACCACAAAACTATATCGCTATTCGTACTGACATTTCAGCACTTAAATTACAAGAGTTGGAGCTTGAACAGCACAAAACACAGTTACAACTAGTGATTGACTCAACAGCCGTGGGTATTTGGGATTGGTATATCGATTCTAAAAAAGTGACATTTAATAATCGCTGGGCCGAGATTATAGGTTACAAACTCAGCGAGCTTGAACCATGCACTATAGATACTTGGTATACATTTGCTCACCCTGATGATTTAGCTATATCGGAGAGAAAACTTAAAGCGTATTTTGCCGGCGAGATTGACTATTATGTTAGCGAAGCCCGCATGAAGCATAAAAATGGAGATTGGATTTGGGTTCTCGATACTGCAAAAATAGTTGAGTGGAATACCGATGGCTCTCCAAAACGTATGATAGGTACGCATTTAGACATATCTGATCAAAAATCTACACAGCATGAATTGCAAGGAAGTCGAGATAGGTTTGCATCTTTAGTATCAAATATACCGGGCATTATTTATCGATGTAAATTTGATGACAAATTAAGCATGCTTTATATGAGCGACCAAGCGAGTGAAATAACAGGCTATTCGCCTGATGAGTTGATACATAGCGAAGCCATTAACTTTTTTGATTTAATATGCAAAGACGATTCTACAAAAATAAAAGCTGAAATATTAAGCTGTGTCGGCGCCAAGCAACCATGGTCTGTTGAGTATAGAATTACAGCCCGCGATGGTTCCTTGCATTGGGTAAACGAAAAAGGCCAAGCGATTTACGCAGATGATGGCAACATATTGTATTTAGATGGGTTTATTTTAGATATTACGGATCGTTATAACACTCAATTAGAAATAAATCGTCAGCAAAATTTACTCGAATCAATGAGTAAGCAAGGTCAGATTGGCGCATGGGAAATTGACTTAGAGGCGCATACGCTTTATTGGTCTGATGAAGTTAAAGTTATTCATGAGGTACCAGAGGGTTATGAGCCTAGCATAGATACCGCAATTGATTTTTATAAACCAGGAATACACCGAGACACTATAAGTACCTTGTTTGAATGCGCTGTGACTTTAGGTGAAAGTTGGAGTGTTGAGCTTATTATTTTAACTTATTCGGGGCAGGAGCGTTGGGTTAAATCAATGGGCCAAGCAGAGCTTAGAGATGGAAAATGCGTACGTGTTTTTGGCTCGTTTCAAAGTATTGATGCGCATAAGCGACTTGAACTCGAAAGCGAAAAAACAAACAGGTATAACAAAAATTTAGCTGCACTTACTGTTGCCCCTGAAGTACAAAACAGTAATGTAGAGCAAGTTAAAAAGTTAGCAGTTAAATCTATGTGTGAAGTGCTAGATATTGCTCGCGCTTCGGTATGGATTTTTAACGATAAACGGGATGTGATGACATGTCATAGTTTATACATTAAAGGGCAAGGTTTTGTAGATACAAATGCTGTTTTAACTGCTAAAGACTACCCTGCATATTACAACGCCATTTATAAGCAAAACTTAGTAGCTATTGATGATGTTTATACGCACCCAGCAACTGCTGATTTTATAGAAGCGTATGCAAAACCACTAAATATTAAATCGATGCTTGATGCAGTGATAGCAACTGGCGATGGTAATTTAGGTATTTTGTGTGCTGAAACGGTAGACGAGCACCACAATTGGACGCAAAGCGAAGAAACGTATCTTCGATCATTAGCTACTTTAGTGGGAAGCTCTTTAGTTTCTCAGCAGCGTAAAGTAATCAGTGAGGAGTTAAAAGTAGCGCTTGTTAAGGCTGAAGATGCAGCGCTTGCTAAGAGTCAATTCTTAGCAACTATGAGCCACGAAATAAGAACGCCAATGAATGGTGTGCTCGGTATGCTAGAGCTTGTTCAATTAGAATCATTACCTAAGCCAATAGAGACAAAAGTAGACATTGCCAAAACAAGCGCACATTCTTTATTAGCCGTGATTAACGATATTTTAGATTTTTCTAAAGCCGAGGCTGGTAAAATCGAACTTGAAGAGATTAACTTTAATGGACGAGATTTAATTGGCGAAGTTGCTGCCGCGCAAGCATTTACTGCTCAAGACAAAGGCATTGAAATAATTTTAGATTTGTTAGCCTTGGAGCCTTCGCAATTATGTGGTGACCCCGGGCGAATTCGCCAAGTGCTTACTAATTTACTGAGTAACGCCGTTAAGTTTACGGCTAAAGGCGAGGTTGTGGTAAGTGCGAAAATTAATAAAGTGGTTCAAGGTTTAGAATTTGTTGTAAGTGTAAAAGATTCAGGCATAGGAATAAGTGAAGACAAACAACAGCAATTATTTACTCCGTTTTCTCAAGTAGATGCATCAACAACGCGTGAGTACGGGGGCAGTGGCTTAGGGCTTGCCATCTGTAAACAACTTTGCGAGTTAATGGGAGGAGCTATTTCTGTCACTAGCGAAGCAGGTAAAGGAAGCACCTTTACTGCCTCTATAATGCTAACACCGGGAGATCAAAAAGAACGTTATATTCCTAATATTAATATGGAAGAATTAACTGTTTTAGTTGTTGATGATAACGAAACTAATAGAATAGTAATTTTACAGCAGCTTGAACACTGGGGCGCGAAAGTTGTTCTGGCATGTGACGCACACCAAGCACTTGATATGTGTGCGCAGCAATATAAAAGCGAAAATTGCATGTATGATATTGCAGTGCTTGATATGCAAATGCCAGGAATGGATGGCATAGAGCTTTGTAAAGCATTAAAAGCACATGAACATTATAAATCAATGCCACTTGTAATGATGACTAGTATTGCTGGTATGGAAGGCGCTCAGCGCTATTCGGATGCTGGTTTTCAGGCATATTTCCCTAAACCAGTAACCACCGCCGATTTAATTTCTGCATTGTCCGTTATTACGAGTAATGGAGCAGGAGAAGCGCTTCCACTCGTTACGTCAGGTTATATTTCGTCACTCAAAAAAGAAAAGGTACAGGAGTCTTCCCAAATATTATTGGTAGAAGATAATCCCATTAACCAACAGGTGGCTAAATTAATGCTCAAAAAGCTTAATTGTGATGTTACGATTGCCGGGAATGGTCAACTGGCAATTGATATATTAAAAGCTCACGATTCAGGGTTCTTTAAGTTAGTACTTATGGATTGCCAAATGCCTGTTATGGATGGTTTTGCTTCAACCGCGGCTATTCGCAAAGGATTAGCGGGTGAACAGCACAAAAATATTAGAATTATTGCTATCACCGCTAATGCAATGGACTCCGATAAAGAGCGTTGTATTACAGCTGGAATGGATGATTATTTGAGTAAACCTATTCAATTAGATATTTTAAAAGATAAATTAGAGCAGTATATTTAAGGTAAAAATACGATGAGCCAACCCGTTATAATACGTGATGCAAAACCAAGTGACGCAAAAACAATTTTGCACTTTATTACCGAACTTGCCATATACGAAAAAGAACCGGATGCGGTAAAAACCGATGAACAAGCAATTTTAGATACTTTGTTTAGCGAAGGGGCAACCGCGCAAAGCATAATTTGTTTAGAGGGCGATGAGCCAATTGGTTTTGCAGTATATTTTTATAATTACTCTACTTGGTTAGGTAAAAATGGCCTATACCTTGAGGATTTATATGTAAGCCCAGATAGTCGTGGCAATGGTGCAGGCAAAGCCATTATGAAGCACTTAGCTAATAAGGCGATTAGTAATAACTGTGGTCGTTTTGAATGGGTGGTGCTTGATTGGAATAAACCCGCTATCGATTTTTACAACAGTATTGGCGCAAAGCCTCAAAACGAATGGATTATATATCGCTTAACAGGGCAGGAATTATTAGACTTCGCCAAATAGTTAATGAAAATCATTTGCATTTGGGTTGTTGGGTGTGTAAGTTAAATACACACTCAATAATTAAATGTGCAGATGATTATATGATCTCAGGTCAAAAACAGCCCCACCCAGATCTACTCTATCTTGAGCAAGCATTAAGCCCTTGGCAGTCGAACATAATGCAAGGTAATTATGCATTTGAGCAAGGTGCTTTACTCGAAGCACGCGATAAATACTTATTAGCCAAAACGCTTGCGGATCATCTCCTTCAGCAGTTTTTATATGCTCAGATTAATAACAATGCCATTCATGCTATTGAGCATTGTATACCCGCACTTGTTGTTGCGTCGCATAATTTAGCTGATACCTATATAGCTATGCAGCAGCCAGAAAATGCATGTAAATGGCTATGCGAAATACACCTAACGCTTTGTTCTTTAACAAAGCATACTCATTACGATATACAAAAAGTGAGTAAGCATCATTACATTAAAACTTCCTCTGAACTTGTGTCATTTGCACGCCGGTACCCTTCTCTTCCAGAACTGATTGAGCAAGTTAATTTTTGTTTAAGCTCAAACACACCTTCAAACAAACAATTGCACTAAAAAGGACTATTTATGACGTTTACTTTACCTAAACTAGATTATGAATACGATGCATTAGAACCTCATATTGACAGTAAAACGATGCATATTCACCACACACTGCATCATCAAACGTATATCAATAAAGCCAATGCTGCTTTAGCAGATACTGAGTATGAAAACGTAAATGTTGAAAAATTACTTAAGGGAATAAACAGCCTGCCTAGTAATCTGCAAAAAGCAGTACAAGAGCATGTAGGAGGGCATTTTAATCACAGCTTATTTTGGCAAGTAATGAGCCCACAAGGAGGCGGTAAACCTGAAGGTATTGTAGGTCAGGCTATAAATGAGCAACTAGGCGGTTTTGATAAGTTTAAAGAGGAATTTACAGCCGCGGCAATTAGCCAATTTGGTAGTGGCTGGGCATGGTTATGTGTCACGCCAGATAAAAAGCTGATTATACAAAATAGCGCTAATCAAGATAGCCCTTTAATGCAAGGTAATACACCTATTTTGGGACTTGATGTATGGGAGCATGCCTATTATTTGAAGTATCAAAATAAGCGCCCTGACTATATTGCCGCTTTTTATAATGTAGTTAATTGGCAAGAAGTACAAAGGCGTTATTTATTGGCTATTGGTTGAGTGCCGAATATGGCTAGTAATGTGAGTTTTTTTGTATAAGCTAGGCTCTATAAGGTTATTTTATAGAGTCGCTTATGGACACTTCACATTGGCAAAAAGCACGTCAGAGCCGCGATCCTCGTTTTGACGGGCTTTTTTACGTAGCGGTAAAAAGTACCGGTATTTATTGCAGACCTATTTGCCCTGCACCAACGGCTCACGAAAAAAACGTTGTTTATTATCAGTTTGCCCATAACGCGGCGCAAGACGGTTTTAGACCCTGCATTCGTTGCAGGCCTGATAGTGCCCCTGGCAGCGCAGCATGGCAGGGTACAAAAACGACTGCACTTAGAGCAAAACAGTTAATAGATCAAAATGATGAGCACGACTGCGAAAATTTAGCAGCTCGTTTAGGTGTAAGTAGTCGTTATTTAAGACAGTTGTTTAAGCAGTATTTTGGCGTGTCGATTACGCAATATCGATTGTTTAACCAATGTCACTTTGCTAAAAAGCTGATTCAAGAAACACATTTACCCCTTACCGAAATAGCGTTTTCCGCAGGCTTTAAAAGCATTAGGCGCTTTAATGATGCATTTTTACAGCAGTTAAATATAGCTCCCTCGAAGCTGCGTAGTAGCGATAAAAAACCAACGTCAACACTCACATTAACGTTACCATTTAGGCCGCCTTATAATTGGCCTGCTTTGCAGGGCTTTTTGCAAAGGCGTTTGATAAAGCCAATGGAGTGGATAACGCAAACGAGCTACGGACGTACTTTTGCAAGTGAGCAATATAAAGGAAGTTTTACCGCTGAATTTATAGCGAGTAAAAACCACTTTAGTGTGTCTATCAATATAGATAATACGTTGTACTTACAACCTGTTATAAATAATATACGCCGTGTGCTTGATTTAGACGCCGATATTAATTTAATTCAAATGCATTTAAGCGCTAATATAAATAATGCATTTACAGTGTGTGAAGGGCTCAGGCTTCCGGGGATTTGGTCAAGTTTTGAAGCAGGGATAAGGGCAGTACTTGGACAACAAGTGAGTGTTACTGCGGCGCATAATTTAGTAACAAAGTTAGTTGATGAATTAGGCGAAAAAGAGGGTGATGCTGTTTACTTCCCCACAGCTAAAATTGTTGCTGATAGTGATTTTGCTTTTTTTAAAATGCCACAAGCACGCAAAAATGCACTGCACAATTTAGCCCATTTTTGTGCACTAAATCCTGAAAATGACGATTTAGATGAATGGCTTAGCTTAAAAGGAATTGGCCCTTGGACAGTAAATTATGCAAAGCTGCGAGGACAAAGCCAACCCGATATATTACTTGATGGTGATTTAGGTGTTAAAAAAGCACAAGCAGCGGCAAACCCGTTCGAGCCTGCTAATTGCGCTCCTTTTCGCTCTTACTTAACGTTTCAACTTTGGCAGCAATTATAATGATAATTCAAACATCAATTTCGAGCCCAATAGACGACATAGTTATTCAAGCGACCGAAAAAGGCGTGAGTTATGTTGGGTTTTATCCACCAGTTGAACACCCTTATACGCCATTTGAGCAAGTCACTAACAAGGCGGTGCTTATTTGCGCTGCGCAGTTAAATGAGTACTTTGCAAAAAGTCGCACTACTTTTGATGTACCACTTGATACAAGCGGTACGGTATTTCAGCACAGTGTATGGCAAGCATTATTAACGGTACCTTTTGGGCAGTCGCAAACATACGGTTATATTGCAAGCCAACTCAATAACCCAAAAGCAGTGAGGGCGGTAGGTGCTGCTAATGGTAAAAACCCGATTAGTATTATAGTGCCTTGTCACCGAATTATTGGCGCAAATGCAAAGTTAACGGGTTATGCAGGTGGGCTTGATAGAAAACTATGGTTGCTGAAACACGAAGGATTAATGTAAATTAATTTAACGAATATTTTGTATGTTTAGTACTACATACTACACTGTAGATTTAGTTTATAAATAAAAATCACTATGAAAATTAGAACGTTACTTTATATTTTTGTTTTGAAGTGTATTGTGTTTTGCAATGGCGTTACGGCCAAAGAATTACTTTTTTGTTATGAAGATAAAAACGCAGCACCACTATTTTTAGGTGTTGATAAGGCTATACCTATTGATCAACCTGA
The DNA here is from genome assembly GCF_000497955.1 of Pseudoalteromonas sp. TAE56. Lineage (NCBI taxonomy): Bacteria > Pseudomonadati > Pseudomonadota > Gammaproteobacteria > Alteromonadales > Pseudoalteromonadaceae > Pseudoalteromonas > Pseudoalteromonas sp. TAE56. The sequence continues at coordinate 42,957 of NZ_AUTN01000157.1, read as the reverse complement.
GGCCTCAGTGGAGGTTTTAAGCTTATTAGATAAAGCGATTGATGGTGTTGAGATTAAATTTGTTCGAAAGCCATGGCGTAGATGCTTAAACGATTTAGAATTTAATCGAGTGAATGCTGTTATTGCAAGTTACCGCACAGGACGAGAAAATGTTGCTGTTTACCCTGTTGATGAACAAGGTAAGTTACAAGAAGAGTATGCAGTAAGTGAATTTGGTAGCTGCCTTATAGGGCGTTATAAATTTCATAAAGAGTGGGAGACTCGCGAAGTATTTCAAAATAAAGCATTTACGATAGCTATTCCTAATGGCTATGGGCTAAATAGCGCGTTAAAAGAAGAACCATTTTTTATTCATAATACGTTCTCTAAAAGCAAAGCTTTTGAGTTGCTAGATAAGGGCGTGGTGCAGGCGAGTGTCGATCTATGCCAAGTAAATGGCTTAAAAGTGTCGAGTTACCCTTATAAAAGTAAAAATGTTAAACCTATTTACCCACCGTACGAAACCAGCCATGGTTACCTTATTTTTTCAAAAAAATTCTACGAAGAAAATAGCACTCTAAGCTTGGAAATGTGGCAATGGTTATCAAAATTTGAAAGTGCACCTGTGTATATTAAATACTTACAAACACTTAAATAAAAGGGCCTGTTTATCTTTCGAGGTTAAATTTGCAGCAGCGTGTTTGGCTTTTAGGCTAGGCGGAGCCTATGTAGTGTGGTTAGTCCCCATAAATAAACGATAACGCATTATAAATGCCAAACACGCGCTGCCCCTGGGTTTGTCCTAGTAGGGATTTACTCTTTGTTGCTCGGTTTTTATTTAGCTCACTAGGTTACAAATCTCGCGCCGCGATTAAATCCCCCCTAGATAGAACAAATTACAATCCTGAAAGGTCACAGGCTCTGACAAAATAAAATTCGCGTTTGTAAATTGGTATTAATTTAATATTAAGGTAGCATAAGCGCACTTTTTATAAAATGGCACCGCAATGGCTCAATTATACTTTTACTACTCTGCAATGAACGCAGGTAAATCAACCACGTTATTACAATCTGCATTTAACTATAAAGAACGTGGCATGGAACCTGTCATCCTTACTGCGGCCATTGATGATAGACAAGGCGTGGGTAAAGTATCGTCTCGTATTGGCTTGCAAGCTGATGCGCATGTATTTGATGCTAGCAAAGATGTTTTTGATCTTATTCAATCACTCAACAATGATAAAAAGCGCCATTGTGTATTAGTTGACGAGTGTCAATTTTTATCAAAAGAACAAGTAATGCAATTAACCGATGTGGTTGATGAGCTTGGTATACCGGTATTGTGTTATGGCCTGCGTAATGACTTTAGAGGCGAGCTATTTATAGGGTCGCAATACTTACTTGCGTGGGCTGATAAGTTAGTTGAGCTTAAAACTGTATGCCACTGCGGGCGTAAAGCTAACCATGTACTTCGTACCGATGAAAATGGTGAAGCAATAGCCGATGGTAACCAAGTAGAAATTGGCGGCAATGACCGATATGTTTCGGTATGCCGCAAACATTATAAAGCCGCGTTAAATATGGGCCGACAAAGCATTTAAAAATGTATCAATATCTTCGCGCGTAATATCTAAATGCGTTACTAGCCTAAGCTGCTTGCTTGGGCTAAATAATATACCTTGTTGTTTAAGTGCCTCAGCAATCTTTTCAATGTTTATACTGTTAGTGTATGTTGCGTAAACCATATTAGTGGTGTTACTCATATCGACAGTAAAGCCACTGATTTCACTTAATTGTTGAGCCAAATAACGTGCATTTGCATGATCGTCTTTTAAGCGCTCTATATTGTGCTCAAGTGCAAACTGCCCAGCGGCTGCAAGCATTCCGGCTTGGCGCATACCGCCACCAAGTACTTTTCTCCATCGTCTTGCTTTATTAATAAGTGCTGGTGAGCCTATTAATAAAGAGCCTACGGGCGCTCCCAAGCCTTTAGATAAACAAATAGAAACTGAATCAAAGTGTTTTGTAATTTCAGTGATATCAACATTTAGCTCAACTGCGGCATTAAATGCTCGTGCGCCGTCTAAGTGCAGCGCTAAATTATGTGTGTTAACAAAGTCACGAGCTTGGGCTAAGTACTCAAGAGGAAGCACCTTTCCGCCAATGGTATTTTCTAAACTAAGCAATCGCGTTTTTGCAAAATGGCAATCGTCTGGTTTTATAGCCGCCGATATTTTACTAAAAGGTATACTGCCATCAGCATCGTTTTCGATAGGCTGTGGTTGCACAGACCCTAAAACAGCTGCACCGCCGCCCTCAAACTTATAGTTATGCGCATTTTGGCCACAAATGTATTCGTCACCTCGCTCACAATGCGCCATTATTGCAAGTAAGTTGGCTTGTGTACCTGAGCTACAATAAAGTGCGGCTTCAAAGTTAAAACGCTTACACGCATAAGCTTCTAGTTGGTTAACGCTTTCATCATCACCATATACATCATCACCAACCGGTGCGCTGTACATAATATCGCGCATTTCTTTTGTTGGTTTTGTAACTGTATCAGAGCGAAAATCTATCATGATTGCCTTATCCTTTTTATTGTTTTTAATAAAATTGGTATTAATCAAGCTCGCTACAAATTTGCTCGCGGGTTTCTTTATCAAAGTAGCTCCATGCAATAAAGCGGCTAATTTTTTGACCTTGTGCCATATCAACTATTTTATATTGTGCTATCGGGTGGGCTTTTAATACTTCTTCAAGGGCTGCAATATTATCTTTTTTGGATACTAACGACGTAAACCACAGTACTTGCTCTGCAAAGTCTTCGCTTTCTTTAATCATATTAAAGATAAACTGTACTTCACCGCCTTCGCACCATAATTCATTATTATGGCCACCAAAGTTAAGCGCGTTACTTGGTGTTTTGCCTAAGTTTTTCCATTTACGTGCACTACCTTTAGTCGCTTCTTCTTCACTGGCATGAAACGGAGGATTACAAAGTGTTAAATGAAATAAATCCTTTTGATTTATAACGCCTTTAAAAATATGTGATGCGTTTTTTTGTTGTTTTAGGGTTATTTTTAAACCATTAAACTGAGCAATTTGCTTTGCTATTTTTACTGAGGTTGCATCAATATCAGTCCCTGTAAAATGCCACTTATATTCACTTGTACCAGTAAGCGGGTAAACTAAATTAGCGCCAGTACCAATATCAAGTACTTTAATTTGCTTACCTAAAGGTATTTGTTGTTGATTATCATCACTTAATAAGTCGGCTAAGTAATGAATGTAGTCAACACGCCCAGGTATAGGTGGACATAAGTTGTGCTCGGGAATATCCCAAAAATCAATATTATAATGTGCTTTTAAAAGAGCTTGATTGAGTGTTTTAACGGCTTTGTTATCACTAAAATCAATGCTTTTAGTCCCTGCAGGTGTTGTTATAACAAACGGCAGTAGAGCAGGGTGCTCTGTTGTTAATAAATCGAAGTCGTACCCATTTTTATGTAGGTTACGAGGGTGTAATTTTGAACGTGCTTTATTTTCTTTCATGGCTTCATTTTAACAACAGATATGATGTAGTGATTGTAACAAATGCTGATGAGTAAAGTGCAGACATTTCCTTTGGTATATTTAATATTGCTGGTAGGATGAGTTGAAAATAATAAAAAGGAATAACTGTGGCGATTTCTCAGCAATCAATAATTATTAATTTAGCTGATCAACAAACACTTCATTTACGCCGTATTAGCGATGAAAATCAGCAAGGGCCTGTCGTATTTTTTATGCATGGAGCTGTAGAAAACGGTAAAATTTTTTATACCCATTCAAATAAAGGACTTGCCCCTTTTTTGGCTGAGCATGGATATAGGTGTTATGTGGCCGATTTACGTGGCCGAGGTGGTAGTAAACCGGTTATTTCAAGTGACGCTAAGTACGGGCAAACTGAAGCCATTTTAGAAGATATTCCAGCGTTTATTAAGCAAATAGAGTCGATTGAAGGCAAGAAGCCTGACTACTGGGTTGCTCACTCTTGGGGCGGAGTATTAATGAACAGCGCGTTTGCACGTTTCCCTCAATATATTAATGATGTAAAAGCGTGTGTGTATTTTGGCTCTAAGCGTTCTTTATTTAATAATCATCCTCAAAAACTATTACAAGCCAATTTAATTTGGTATTTTATGGCGCCTTTACTTGCTAAAAAACATGGTTATTTAAATGCTAAGGGCTATAAGTGGGGAAGCGATAACGAAACTCAAAAGTCGCATTATCAAAGTATGCAATGGGCTAAAAAGAAGCCATGGATAGATTCTGATGATAATTTTGATTATGCAAAAGCGCTAAACAGCCTGCATTTACCGCCAACGCTTCATATTGCTGCGGTAAAAGACAAAGCACTAGCTCAACCAATCGATATTCAAAAATTTATGGACGAATCTGGGCCTGGCATTCAAAAAATGCGAATTTACGGTCGTAAACACGGGCATAATTTTGATTACGATCATATTAATATGCTTACCCACCCAAGTGCGCGTGATGATCAATTTAAAGATTTACTTAATTGGTTTAAAGCACGTCCGTAAGGGCCTGTTAACCTTTCAGGATTAAAATTTGTTCAATCTAGGGGCGATTTAATCGCGGCCCGAAGTTTGTAACCTAGTGGGCTCGATAACTGCTCCTGCGTTATTCTACTGGCTTACGTCCATGTAAGAATAAGTAAAAACCGAGCAAAGCTTCCGCGTCCTGCTCACGCCCCTTACCTACGTCCATGTAGGCAACAAAGAGTTAATCGTCCCTAGAAAGAACCCGAAGGCAGTGGATGTTTGGTCTTTATGCTGCGTTATCGCCTATTTATGGGGAACAACCACACTACATAGGCTCTGCCTTGCCTAAATACCAAACAGCCTACTGCAAATTTAACCTCGAAAGATAAACAGGCCCTAATTAATTCTCATCAAGTAACTTTAAAAGCGGTGTTTTGTAACGCTCCCACTTAGCGATTGCGGCGTTATTAATAGGTTGGCGAATAGCATGTTTACTCAACGTGGTTACCGGTGTTTTTTGTTTATAAAACGCTAAGCAGCGCTCTTCAAAATGACAGTTTAAAAAACCAAGTAACTGCGTTAGCTGCTCTTTTGGGTTACTCACTAAATCTTCGTAACTGACATCATAAATTGGCATATCTTTAAAGGAGTGCCAATGCCTCATCATTTTTTCATACAACTTATGATAAAGCTTAAACTCAGATAGTGAGCAAAAATAAGGCTCGTTTTCAGCAAAGTAATTAGTGAAGATAGAAAATGCGGTGGCATTAAAATCACGACTTAAGTTTATAAATTTAGCATTAGGAAACAGCCTATATATAAGTCCTAGCGATTGATAATTACTAGGCAGTTTATTTATTATAAAAGGTCTGATGGGCGATGCTGTTTTTAAAGTTGTGATATACAGTTCGCGGGCTTTTTTTATTAGGTCAGGCGTTAAATGCGCTAAACATTGCGGGTAAGCAACTCCCGTTTTTTGTTCAATAAAAGCAACTGCGTTATTACTAATACTTGTACTCTCTCCTAGGCTCGAAAACTGACTATGGCTTGCCAACATTTGCTCCAGGAGGGTAGAGCCACTACGAGGCATGCCAATGATAAAAACAGACGTAATATTACCTGTAAACTTTTCATCGGCAGAGGCAATAAATTCCTCGGTGTTGTATTTTATTATTTCATCGTAAAAAGGGATTAAATCTTTAGTGTTAAATTCACTTAATTTTTTTTGTAATTTATTCGCCAATATAAAGTAATTAAATGCTTGCTCGGTATCTTCAAGTGCATCGTAACTGTTTGCTAATGCGTAGTAACACACCATTTTTAAACGTAAATTGCTCGTTTGAGTTAATAAGTGGTGTAAATTACTTACATAATTATGCTCTTTATTAAAGCGGCCTAACTGTACAAGTTCAAATAAAATATAGGCTGTTACTGGGTAGGTGCCAATACTGAGAGCTTGGGCAAACGTTGTATGGGCTTTATCTAATTCGCCATATGTTAAGTAGTGTTGGGCTAGGTAGTAGTGGGGTTCTGGGTTATGACTCGCTAACTTTTTTGCATATTCGAGTACAGTTAACGCATCGTTTGGCGAATTAACACCGTTGAACGCATCTGCTAGTGCATGTAATGGTTCAAGCATATGAGGCATTCGCTCACATGCTTTTTGGAGTAAGTATACAGCAGAGTCATAGCGTTCTAGTCGTAAGGCAATTCTGCCTAAGCCAAATAAAGCTTCACCATTTTCAGGATTACTATTTAATAGCGTTTTAAAATGAAACTCAGCTTCTTTGAGTTTATTTTGTTGCAGTAGTTGGTTAGCTTTATTAAGTAGCATAGTTATACCAATTTTATTGAAAAACAATCATTCTATCGCATTAAATAGCGTACTCACTACGTTAAAAATTATTCATATAGAGCAACTATATATCATAATTTTCGCCTTGTTATTACGCTATTTTCTGAGCGCTATAATAGAACACTTATTCAATGCAATTGGTATTGTTCATTATTATTTTTATTAACTATAAAATTAAAAAGGCGAAATGTCTTTAACATTTCGCCTTTGGTTCTTCATGAAAATAGTTTAGAAAGTATATGTTGCTTTAGCGTAGTAAAAGCCACCGTTAATACCAAACGGAGATGTTTCATAGTATTGACCACCCCAGTTGTTATTAGGAATTCCCGTTGCATCTGCAAAATCAAGTTTTTCAGCATCTTGGTCAAACAAGTTTTGAGCGCCTACAGAGAAGCTAACTGATTCATTTAAGAAGTAAGTTACTTCAGCATCAATAGTGACGGCAGCATCTGCTGTTTTAGCTGTTGCATCATAATCAACGTGAACACCTTGGTATTCGCCGTAGTAGTTTGCACGAGCAAATGCAGAAACTGATTCCCACTGCTGAGATAATGTGAACGTTGCACGATGATTCGGTAAGTCTTCTTCTAAGCGCTTAACCTTAAACGCACCTGTAATCTCACTAAATTGAGTTACTTCAGTATCATTCCAGTTATAAGCAAGGCTAAATGTAGAGCTACCGCCCATTAGTTCAGCTGTATAGTTTGCAACTAAATCGATACCTTGTGTTGTTGTATCAAAGTCATTTGTAAAAAAGCTTACTTGAGCAAGGCCTTGTACATTAGGAACTCCAGCCGCTGTAAGTGTATCTTTATCTGCTTGGCTTAAGTTGATTTTATCTGATTGGCTAATACGGTCATCTACTTGAATGTTGTAGTAATCAAGTGTTAAAAATAACTCGCCGATTGTGTATACAGCACCAAGCGTATAGCTTTGCGATTCTTCCGGCTCAAGCTCTGTACCACCTAATTGCACTGCAATTGGGTTTGTTGGTGGAAGAAGCGCTGAATCTTGTAATACGCCGCTGTCTAAGCTTGTTTGTACGTTACTTACGTTAGCTTGACCAACTGTCGGTGCACGGAAACCGCTACTTACAGAGCCACGAATATTTAAATCTTCAGTTAAATGGTATTGAGCCATTACTTTGTAGTTAGTTGTAGTACCAAAGCTGTCGTAGTCTTCAAAGCGAAGCGCCACGCCCATTAGGAAATCTTCAGTGAACGGTGCTTCAACATCAACGTATGCTGCATAGTTACGACGAGAAAACTCACCTGCTTGTGATGGTTTAAAACCAGGGAAGCCGTTAGAGCCAATACCAAAACCTTGTTCTGTTAAAGGGCCTGCAGTGTACGATGCTTCATCACCAGAAATGATAGTGAATGTTTCTTCGTGCCATTCAAAACCACCGGCAATATTTACATCATAAGCTAAACCAAAGTCGACACCCTTTGATAAATCAAAGTTAAAGTTTTTCTCTAGTTGCTCATATTTACCTGGGCTGAAATCACGTGGTGTATCTGCACCTAAAGAGGCATTAACTGTATCGTAAATAAAGTAACGTGATTCATTTAAGCCCACAGTACCGCTTAAGTCATAGTAAGTATCTTTTAAGAAACCACCAGTGAATCGCCCTTTAGTACCGATAGTTAAAGAAGTATCAGTAATGTTGCCGCCAAAGTTAGGTGTAAAACCACCTGGAAGCGATTCGTTAAATGCAAAACAATCTGGGTTGTTCGCTACACCATTTATGTAAGCTGGATCATCTAGTACGTTGCCATCTGTTATTGCAATAGTAGGACAGTTAGCGCTCATATCAGGTGTTAAATCTGCAACAAGCAGAGTTTCGCCACCATCATTTGAATAAACACCAGAACGCGTTTGTGGGTTACGGTAGTAAAAGCCACCACGTACATCACGTTCAGAGTAGTTACCAAACATGTAAAATTCAGAATCGTTAGTGAGCTCTAAACCCACGTTACCAAAAATTGTAATATCGTCATCAACTTCTGGTGCGCCCCATACTTGTGCTAGCGAAGATACATCAGGAACACCGGCAGCTGAAAGAGCTGCAGCATCGGCACGCTGAACTGAGCGGCTTGTTGCATCTGCTGTTTTGTATTGAAAACTTAAATTAGCAAAGCCATTGTCGGTAAAAGGTAAACCCACGTTACCCGACACTTGTGTTGTATCCCCATCGCCTTCATAAAATTGACCATGGCGAATTTCTAATTTACCGCCTTCTGAAGCGTCTTTTAACTGGAAGTTCATTACACCGGCAATTGCATCAGAACCATACTGTGCGGCTGCGCCATCACGAAGTACTTCTACTTGTTTAATAGCAATGCTTGGAATTACTGAAATATCTGCACCTTGGGCACCATCATTAATACCACCGCCTAAAAACGCAATTACAGAAGCACGATGACGACGTTTGCCGTTTAAAAGAACTAATGTGCTGTCTGATGGTAAACCACGTAAGTTAGCTGGGCGAACAAGAGAGGCTGCATCGCTAATAGGGTTTTGATGTACGTTAAAAGATGGCACGGCACCTTTTAAAAGTTCAAGCATGTCAGTGTTGCCCGACTTTTCAAGCTCTTCGCCACCAATGATATCGATTGGCACCGGTGAATCACCGATTGAACGTGGAGCTGAACGCGTACCTACTACGGCAATTTTCTCTACGTTTTTGTTTACTTTAGTTTGTTGTTGTTGCTCGTCTGCTGCAACAGCAGTACCTGAAAAAAACAACCCTGCAGTGGTTGTAGCTAAAGCAAATTTGATTGCTTGGTTTAGCGCATTATTTTTTAATTTCATTCTAATTTTCCCCAGTTAGAATAATTCTTATTTTTGATGCTAATTTCACATCATTTATTTTTTACTTAATTTTTGTTTCACATAAGTTTGAGGTCTTACCTCAAAAGCCTAATCAATTAAGCTTACTTTTTGTGAAGTCCTATCTACAGACTATAGGTAAAAAACGAGGAGAGCAATTGTTAATTAACCGTTTGATAACAAAAAGGTTCAATTTAATAAAAAATGCAACAGTGGTGCAAAGTGAAGTGGAAATGAACTAAATAAGTGCAAATAGGGTTGTTAAGAGGAATTTTAATGCGTTGGAAATATTAAAATGTTATTTATTTGTTTCTTTCTTGTGTTTTTTAATGTTTTGTATGCAGCGCCAAGCCACTAATTTTTCTTTATATTCATCCCACACACAGGGGCAGCAACTACCGCCGCCACAGCATTCATCAGATTTTGGTTTTTCAGGCTTTTGCGGTATTTGACTTGATAAATTTTGCATTATTGTATGTATTTAATACTAATTTGGTGCAATAAGAGTAAGTGAAAGGCCGTAGCAAGTAAATTATTCTTTGTGAACCTGCGCCGCTGTGTGAAAATAAAAGCTATGCGATTATATAAAGTTATTCACCGTGCGCCTTGGCGGGTAGTTAAAATTAGTAAGAAACGCCAACAGCTGCGTTTTCGTCGTGCTATGGTGGCGCTTAAAATCGCACTTGCTCAAGAAAAACAAGAAACCAAAGAAATGCTCTCTATTTATAGGCGCTATACCCAAGGCCAAACAAGTAAAGAGGAGTTAAAACGCGCTAATGAACAGTTTGTTGATATTCTAAAAGGGCTAGGGCTGGGTGTGTTTGCTGTATTACCTTTTGCCCCGCTTACAATTCCTTTAGTTGTTAAATTAGGGAGTTTAGTGGGAGTTGATGTACTGCCAAGCTCGTTTAATATAAACAAATCTATTAAAGAACTTGATGCTAAAATAGATCAAGAAAATCAAAAGCAAGAATCCAAAAACAGCTTAAAAAAGTAACTAAAATCCCTTCAAATTAGCGATACCTTTTAGGTGCGCTTATTGATATGCTCTTAAGTACCATTTTTATATTATATGAGCTTTTTAATGAGTGCATTACTACGTCATACATCTTCTGGTATTCCTTTATCTTTTATTCTTAAAAACGAATTATCTGACTGGCAAGCACAGCAGCCTGCATTTATACAAAATTGGTTAACTAATACAGGTTTTGAAAAGCAAGGTGTTGCTTTAATCCCTGATGCTAAAACTGGCGAGTTAAGCCAGGTATTTTGTTTAATGCAAAGTAGCGATGATTTTTGGGCTGCGGGTAATTTAGCAAATACACTTCCTACTGGTACTTATCAAATTCAAGGCGAGAGCGCTTTTGTAGAGCAAGTTGCTTTAGGGTTTGTGCTTGGTGGTTACGAATTTAGTGAATATAAAGAAAAACCAACAGCAAAAGCGCAATTAGCCATTAGCGATAAAGCGTTGTTTGACCGTATTAGCCAACAAGCTGATGCCATTACACTTGCACGTGATTTAGTTAATACTCCAGCGGTAGATATGATGCCGCAACATTTATCGCAAGTAATGGAAGATTTAGCTGCAACTTACAATGGCGAATTTTCACAGTGGATTGGCGATGAGTTACTAGAGCAAAACTACCCGACTATTCATATGGTGGGTCGTGCAAGCGAAAACAAACCGCGTTTACTCGATTTAAAATGGGGTGCAACAGATGCTCCATTAATTACGCTAGTAGGTAAGGGCGTATGTTTTGACTCTGGTGGACTTGATTTAAAACCAAGCTCTGGCATGCGTAACATGAAAAAAGACATGGGCGGCGCGGCGCACGTAATTGCACTAGCGCAGCTTATTATGGCAGCTAACTTACCAATTAGATTACGAGTGCTTGTACCCGCTGTTGAAAATGCAGTATCGCGAAATGCATTTCGCCCTGGCGATGTTGTTAAAACACGCAAAGGCATTATGGTCGAAATTGATAATACCGACGCGGAAGGGCGATTAGTATTGTGTGATGCATTAAGCGAAGCACAAAACGACAACCCTGAGCTAATTATTGATTTTGCTACTCTCACGGGCGCATGTCGTGTTGCACTGGGCACGGAGCTTCCGGGCTTTTTCTCAACAGAGCGCGATGTAGCAAATGGTATTATTGATGCAGGTTTAATCGTCCATGATCCTGTTTGGCAGCTTCCGTTGTTTGAACAATACAAAAACTTACTAAAAAGTGATGTAGCCGATATGGCAAACTGTGCAAGCACACCGTTTGGTGGTGCTATTACCGCAGCGCTTTACTTAAAAGAATTTGTTGAACCAACAACACCATGGGTGCACTTTGATGTAATGGCATGGAACTTACGTGCATTACCAGGTCGTCCAACAGGTGGTGAAGCGTTAGGTATTCGCGCGGTGTTTACTTACTTACAAAACCGTTTTAACTAATCTTATATGACTATACGGGGTTAAACCTCGTATAGTTCAAGTGGTAAATTATCTGGATCGGCAAAAAAGGTAAACTTTTTGCCGGTTATTTCATCCACTCTAATATCCTCAACGTCTACATTACACGACTCTAAATACGTTTTTGAAATCTGTATATCAGCTACCTTAAAAGCTAAATGTCTTAAGCCTTGTGCTTCGGGATAGCTTGGTCTCGTAGGTGCGCCATAAAACGAAAATAACTCTATTTGACTACCATCGGGCATGGCTAAATCTAATTTATATGAATTACGATCAGCTCTAAAGTGCTCATTAATAACGTTAAGTTTAAGTACGTTGCTATAAAAGTGTTTAGAACGTGCATAGTCACTGCAAATAATGGCAGCGTGATGAATACCTAAAAGTTTCAAATTTAATTCCTTAAAAAGCAAAAACGCACTTAAATAAGTGCGTTTTAAATGTGGGTTATTACATCTTTTGTTAGCTTGGCTGCGCTTCTTTACATGCTTTAACAGCTGGTGCTACAAGCTCTAAACCAGTTTTATCACATGGTGGTAAAGCAGCATCGCTTACACTAATAGGCGTTACGCGCTCGCCCCATTTTATGTAACTTGCAGCCCATGTTAGGCCTGCACCAAATGCAGCAGACATAATATTTGAATGCGGTTTAATTAACCCTTGCTCAACGGCTTCACATAACGCAATAGCAATAGTTGCAGCAGAGGTATTACCATACTCACCAATGTTAACCATTACTTTTTCGTCAGGTACTTTTAAACGATGTTGAATAGCCTGAATAATACGTAAGTTAGCTTGGTGTGGAACGAGTACATTAATGTCATCAAGGCTCAAATCGGCTTGTTTAAGTACGTCGTCGCACGCTTCGCTCATGCCTTTAACAGCACGTTTGAAAATTTCACGACCTTCAAATAATAAATCAGATGGACCAATTGGTTCATATTTATTTAAATCACTACCAAAGTTAGTGATGTGTAAAATGTCGCGGTCTTCACTGTCACAACCGGTTTTAGTACCAAGTAGACCCGCTGGTGTATCTGCTGCTTCAAGTACGACCGCACCTGCACCATCGCCAAATAATACAGCGCTGTCACGGCGTGCCCAGTTTACGTACCAGGTCATACGCTCAGCTGCAATGACCACTGCTTTTTTGATCATACCCGCTTGAATTTGTGCTGTAGCAGCTTGCAATGCATATAAAAAGCCCGAACATGCCGCGTTTGTATCCATTGCGGCAGCGCCAGTTGCACCAATATTTTTTTGCACTTGTGAGGCGGTATTTGCCACAACAGTAGAAGGTGTACAAGTGGCTAATATCACTAAATCAATATCTTTAGGATCAACGCCCGCGCACGCAATAGCATGCTTAGCAGCAACGGTTGCCAGCTCGGCGGTACTTACATGGCTCACTCGGCGAGATTTAATGCCTGTACGCGTGGTTATCCACTCGTCGGTGGTATCAACTATTTCACTAATTTCATCGTTGCTAATGCTTGCTGGTGGAATGCATTTACCCCAACCAGTGATATGTGCGTAAGGCATAGTATGTTCTCTTAAGGTGGTCTGACATGTATTTCTAATGGGTGAGTTATACCAAAAAACGGCTTTCAAGACTAGTTTATAGCATGCTTTGTATCGTAAATATTCGCAATTACGGGTTATTTAAGGTAATGCTAGTATAAAAAAGGAGCAAGTATGAAAACAACACTAATAACAACATTCACTTCAATAGCGCTGGCATTAATTGCAAATGGGGCTTTTGCTCAACAGCATAAAATTATTTATGCGGGCAGCTTACTTGCATCCGAGGATCAAAAAGTAAAAACAGAGCAAACGTTAGTCATAACAGATAATACAATAACAGCCATTAAAGACGGCTACCTCACAAAAGCAGAACTTAACCTATCTGATGCCGATATTATCAATCTTAAAAATCAATTCGTAATGCCTGGTCTTATTGATATGCATGTTCACGTTACGTTTGAGCGAGATGCTAAAGCAAACCCTCACCGCTGGGCAACAGAATATGATGCCGACTATGCTTTGCGCTCAATTAAATATTTGCAACGTACGCTCGATGCGGGTTTTACATCAGTGCGAGATTTAGGTAGCGATCATAAAGTTATATTTCCGCTAAAACGCGCTATCGAGAGAAATGATATTAACGGCCCTCGTATTTTTGCAGCGGGTAATACAATATCGCCTACCGGTGGACACGCAGATATGCACGGTTATCGAAAAGATATTACAGATGCGGTTACAGGTGGGATTGGTATTTGTAATGGCGCGGATGATTGTAGCCGTGCGGTACGCGAGGTAATAAAAAGTGGCGCTGATGTAATTAAAATTACTGCCACAGGTGGAGTATTGAGTAATACCGCCGCAGGGGTTAACCAACAACTTACAGATGCAGAGCTGATTGCAATTGTTGATACTGCTCACCACTTAGGGCGTAAAGTTACAGCGCATGCGCACGGTACACAAGGTATAAAAGCGGCCTTAAAAGCCGGTGTAGATTCTATTGAGCATGGCTCTTATTTAGATAAAGAGGCAATAAAGTTATTTAAAAAAACGGGAGCTTATTTAGTACCGACGCTTTTAGCGGGTGCAACGGTAAGCGAAGAGGTGCTTACAAATCCAAATATGCCGCCGGCAATAGCCGACAAAGTGCGTGAAGTGACTCCAAAAATGCAGGCTTCGTTTAAACTTGCACTGCAAAACAAGGTTAATATAGCCTTTGGAACAGACTCTGGGGTGTCGCGTCATGGGCTTAATGCTAACGAATTTAGTTTAATGGTAAACAATGGTATGAGCGAAGCCCAAGCTATTAAGTCAGCAACCATACATGCAGCTAAACTACTGGGGCAAAGCGCACTCATTGGCGACTTGAGTGTTGGTAAGCAAGCAGATATTATCAGTGTGAATGGCTCACCGCTTAAAAATATCGACGTACTTAAAAACGTGCAATTTGTTATGAAAGCCGGGCAAGTTTATAAACAATAGGGAAGGTTATGAGCAGCAAAATAAAAGTGTCGTTGTTTAATCATTTGATTGACGCTGAGCGCCAGTTACTAGACCCAGAGATTCGCCAATCTGAGCGCGCATTAGATGCTTTACTCGATGATGAATTTATCGAAATTGCAGCCAACGGCACTACATTTAATAAATACCAAGTACTTACCCGCTTACCTACCGAGGTTGTGCCACAGTTTTATAATCAGCATTTTAAGGGCCGAATGCTGAGCGATGATGTAGTGCAACTTAGTTATCAAGCTGCTTATAGGCGCTCTGCTCGCAGTGAATTTAATTATTCATTGCGTATGTCGCTTTGGCGTCAAACTAACGAACAATGGAAAATGGTGTTTCATCAAGGAACGCCTTGTGCACCGTTTTCAATTTCGATGGATGATGATTAAAAATCATATAACCGTTAAAATAACCTTATTAAACATTTGATTGGGCAATTACCTCTTGTTAATGCGTACAGACCCCACCATTAGTCGACTATTAATGCTGCGTAGCGGCGCAATTGCCGTGCAATTAATTGCTGTGCTTAGCGTTTATTTTTTACTAGAACATCAGATTGCATTACTGCCTTTGCTGATTGTTATTGCCGTTGAGGCTGTGTTTCAGCTTATTAGCCTGTTTGCTTATCGTAACGTAAGCCAAGCTAAGCCCTTGGGTATGTTAATGCAGTTAACTGCTGATGTGTTATTTTTAACGGTATTGCTCTCACTAAGTGGCGGTGCAACTAATGCATTTGTATCGTTGTTATTACTCCCAATAATGATAGCTGCTGTTACGCTCAGAGAAAAAGGATTAGCTTATATTGCAGTGTTAGCCATTGCCGCATACAGTTTTTTATTGATAAAGATGCCCGATCACAGTATGCATCAAATGAATATGAGTGGTCACTTTATTGGCATGTGGGTTAATTTTGTTTTAAGTGCCAGTGTAATTGCACTTGTTATTGGCGCAATGAGCAGAGCACTTAAAGAGCGAGAGCGAATTATTGCAAATGTGCGAGAAAAGCAATTACGTAATGAGCAGCTTGTTACCCTTGATGGGGCCGCAGCACAAATAACTCATCAACTAGCGACCCCAATTGCAAATTTACAGTTACTGTTTGAAGAGTTATTAGAAGAGCAACCAAACAATCCTATTGTTAAGCACATGCAAGCGCCGCTTACTCAGTGCAGTACACAGCTTAACGACTTTAGAAACCTCTCAGAGCAGTTACGCCTTAAAAATTCACAAGAGCATACAACGGTAAAGCAACTGCAAACACAAATTACCGACACACTTTTACTGCAATACCCTGATCAGCACATTAAATGGATTACGCCACCTATTGCTGCAACGCTATTGAGTGATGCCATGTTATTGCCCGCTATTTTAAATTTATTGCAAAACGCCGCGCTCGCTAATCAAAAGCAAAGCCAAACGCAGCTAGAATTGAGTTGGCAGCAAGACAACTTACATAGCGAATGCGTTTACTTGCTAATTCGTGATTTTGGCTGTGGCTTTTCGTCATCGCAATTAGCAGAGCTGGGCGGGCAACTTATGCCAAGCGATCAAGGAATGGGGCTTGCTGTGCTTTTATCAAATGTTACTTTTGAGCGTTTAAATGGCTCACTTACCTTGTTTAATCATGCAGATGGCGGCGCTGTTGCCAAAGTTAAACTCGCTATTGTAAACACTGAGAATAACGCCTCATGAAGTTACTTATAATTGAAGACGATATAAATTTAGCCAGCACACTAGCAAGGCGCTTAACTAAACAGGGCTTTGCCTGCGAGGTAGCGCATAATCAAAGTGATGCATTACTTATAGCCCGCCAGCACTTACCTGACTTTGTATTACTAGATATGAAACTAGGCGATGACAATGGCTTGGCATTAATAAAGCCATTACGTAGTTTGCTCCCCCAAACACATATTGTTTTACTAACTGGGTTTGCAAGTATAGCAACCGCAGTAGAGGCAATGCGTTTAGGTGCAAACGACTACCTTACTAAACCGGTTGATATGGCAACGTTATTAAAAGCGCTTAACACCGAGCCTGTGGCAACGGCATCGAGTGCTATTGATGATGCAGTTATGTCGCCGGAGCGCTTAGAGTGGGAGCATATTCAACAAGTCCTGCACAGCAATAATGGCAATGTGTCGGTAACCGCAAGGCAACTTAATATGCATAGACGTACTTTGCAGCGCAAGTTACAAAAAAAGCCGGTGCAGCAGTAAAGTACTTAATTAAGGAGGTGTTATGAGCGATGATGCAGCGACATTAATGCGTAATCAAAAAATTATATTATTCGATGCGCAGTGTAAGCTGTGCAGCGCGTGGTGTAACTTTATTATTGCTCACGACACTAATACTATTTTTAAATTATGTAGTGTGCAATCTCCAAAAGGAGAACTGTTGTTAACGCATTTTGGTTTTTCAACAAGTGAATATGCTTCAATGGTGTTTGTTGAAAATGGTAACGCGTATACACAAAGTCATGCTTTTTTTAACGTTGTTAAGCAGCTAGGTTACCCATACAAGCTAGCAAACGTATTTAGTATTTTGCCAAATAGGTTTAATAATTGGTTATACGATAGGGTTGCTTTAAACCGCTATACCTTATTTGGTAAATATCAGTATTGCAGAATTCCCAACCCAGAGGATGCCAAACATTATTTATAAATTAGGCGTTAATACACTGCAGTATAAGTAGATGCCAGGCTTATGAGGTTGTGTTAAAATCGCCGCGTTTAATTTTAGCTAACGGTATAAAAGGCTTTTTTCATGGCAAACACAGCACATGCACTTCACATTTTGGTTAAGCACAAAGAAATTGCAGAAGATATTATTAAGCAATTAGGTAAAGGTGCGAAGTTTCAGACCTTAGCTAAAAAGTATTCGTCATGCCCATCGGGTAAAAAAGGCGGTGACTTAGGTGAATTTAGACGCGGACAAATGGTTCCACAGTTTGACAAAATTGCATTTAAAGGCGCAATTTTAGAACCCCACCTAGTTAAAACAAAATTTGGCTGGCATGTAATTAAAGTACTTTATCGTACTTAGTTTATTTAAACTGTTTAATAATTGACGCGTCTTAGCAAGCGTCTATTTCATCACCTATCCTAAACTTACACTTTGACGAACTAAGAATTAGGATGGGTGTCATCTTAGTTTATTGCCTTAGGAACTTCAGCCACAGTTGTTACAAATCCTTCTGGATGGATAGGACACTTGGCCGGTGATTTATTGGGCTTGTCTGCGCCCACCTGTATACCAGTAAAACATCAGTTCAAATACCACAGAATTACAGGAGTAAAGGTTGATTATATCCCTCGGTAACATACGATTAGTAAAATATATTGTCCCAATACTTTTACTGTGTGCAAATAATGTCTGGTCTTGCTCAAAGTATGCAGAGATGGTTCAAACGGCTGACTTGAGTGAGGTCGGTGAACTTGCCCGACGAGAATTGGGGCATGAACTTATGAGAGAGTATGATTTCCCGAGTAAGGTATTGAAGAGACTGATGAATAATGAAATGGAATTTGAAAAAAGTAATATCCTTCATAAATATGGGGATGTTTTGCTTGATATGGCTGTTTATCGTTCAAACTATGAAGGTGTCAGGTATTTGCTAAGTAACGACATATCCTTATTTTCAAAACGGAGATTTATAGAAAGCCCAATATTTGTTGCTACAAGTGCTAAGGACAAAAAAATGTTAAAGTTACTTTTAGAGATGACAAGCTCTGAACATACTCAATTGTTTAAAGTGGCAAATAAATATATTGATTGTGCTAACTCTTTGTAAGGTTAAGTAGGTTCATGAAAAATTAACGTGGCACCCACTTTAATTAGGATAGTTTTGCTTGTTAAAAATAGGTGCCTGTCTTGCTTAATATCTACCACAGTTCGATAAGGTTGCATTTAAAGGCGAAATTTTAGAGCCACACCTAGTTAAAACAAAATTTGGCTGGCATGTAATTAAAGTGCTTTATCGTACTTAGTTTATTTTTAAGTAAAGAAGTAACCTTCGCTGTATAGAAAAAGGCTGCAATGTGCAGCTTTTTTTAGTTTTAGTTAGTTATTATTTTGCCAAATTAAAATCTATAGTCATTTCTAAGTCTTCATCAACTACCGCAATACCATTAACTACTTTAGGTGCGTAACGCCATTTAGAAAGAGAGCGAATCGCTGCTTTATCAAAAATTATCACAGGCTCAGCTTTAATCACTTTAATATTAACTGGCTTACCAGATGTATCTACATCAAAAGACATTGTCACACTACCTTCAATTTTTTCACGGACACTTTTAATTGGATACTCCGCAGGACTGGGCATTATCAGTGTAGAGTTAGGGCTATCAGGTAGATGTGTTGTCGAACATGCGGTTAAAAGAAACAGTGACGTCAAAGTTGTAATTATATATTTCATTATAAATCCCTTTATAGGTATTATTATCGATTTGTTAGATGTCGTTTCTATAATGACACCAAAAGAGATTCAAGGTAAATAATAAATTTGTATTTTTTGAACTGATGAATATACAAGAAAGGCTGCAATGTGCAGCCTTTCTTAATTTTAAACTTTATTTGTATATTAAGCGTCTTCCTTGGCTTCTTCTTCACTAATTTGTTTTAGTGCTTGAATGAATGAGTCGCTTGGTTGTCCGCCAGTAAGTGCATATTTATCGTTTATGATAAACGTAGGGACTGACGAAATGCCCATTTGTTTAAAGCGGTCTTGCTCTTGGCGTACGTCTTGTACGTATTTGTCTGAATGTAGGATACTGCGCGCAGTTTCTTTATCAAGACCCACTTTTTCAACAACGTCGAGCAACGCTTCTTCTTGGTTTAAGTATTTTAAATCTGTGAAGTGCGCTTCAAAAAAGGCGAGTTTTAGCTTCGTTTGCTTACCTTCTTCACGTGCCCACATTAATAAACGATGCAAATCAAAGCTATTGATCATGATACGTTTGCCATCAAAATTAAAGGTAAACCCAGCACGTTGACCTGCTTCGAACATGTTTTTACGATTTTCGTCGCCTTGCTCTTCTGTTAGGTTGTACTTTTGCATTAAATGTTCGTTTAAATCCTGACCTTCAATTGGCATATCTGGATTTAGTTCAAAAGGATGCCACGTAATATCTGCGCTCATTTCGTCTTTGAGTTGCTCTAGTGCAGTTTCTAGGTTTTTATAACCCACTACACACCAAGGGCACATTACGTCTGAAACGATATCAATTTTAAAGTTTTTCATATTTATCCTTTTGAGGATTGCTTTGGTATAACAAACAATATTGGGATGAACTGCACTTTATCAATCCTCAAACTAAAAAGAGCAGCTAATGGCTGCTCTTTATAAAGGGCTTAAGCGTTAAGCCCAAACGGGTCGTCAATGCTATAACTTGGTTGTGTAAACCAATGAGGACCGTTGTCCGTCATATAAAAGTGATCCTCTAAACGTACGCCAAATTCATCAGGTATAACTAACATTGGCTCGTTACTAAAGCACATGCCTGGGGCAAGTGGGGTTTTATCACCGCCAACTAAGTATGGCCATTCGTGAATGTCTAGCCCAATGCCGTGGCCCGTTCGATGCGGGCAACCCGGTGTTTGGTACTGCGGGCCTAACCCTTGCGCCGCTAAATAAGTACGTGCGCCCTCATCTACGTTTTCGCAGGTAGCGCCAATTTTAGCTGCATTAAACGCCGCCATTTGCGCTGCCTTTTCATGATCCCAAAACATGCGTTGGCGCATTGTTGGTTCACCAAATACATAGGTACGGGTTATATCTGATAAGTAATCGTGTACTTTACAGCCGGTATCAATTAATACCATATCGCCTTTTTTAAGTACTTGGGCGTCTTTAACACCGTGCGGGAAAGACGTTGCAACACCAAATAAAACAATACAAAAATAGTTACCAGGCGCACCTACTTTTTGGTGTGCTTGTTTAATAAAGGCTTCTACTTCGGTGGTGGTTATTCCCTCATAAAGCATGCTTGCTGTGGCTTGATGTACGGCTAAGGTCATATCCATCGCGCGCTGCATTAAGCTAAGCTCATGAATTGACTTATGCATGCGGCAATGCGCCGTTACGGGTTGTGCGTTTATGAGTGTTAAACCCGTTTGCGCTTTATTAATCCCGTCGAATATAAAAAACTGTGCGCTTTCATCAATGCCAATGGTTGCGTTTGCATTAATGTTTAACTTTTTTAATACTTCGACAAAAAGTGCATAAGGATTTTCGTGCTCTTGCCACCCATGAATAGGCCCCTCTATTACTTTAAACCCGTTTAGTGAACCAATTTCGAAATAAGGTGCAATGTATTGTACTTCACCAAGGGCGGGTAATATCGCGCCAACCATGCGCTCGCTCGCGTACCATTTCATACCTGTAAAGTAGGTTAGGTTGGTGTCAGCGTTTAAATAAATTGCATCTATGTTGTTAGCTAGCATATACGCTTGCGCCTTGGCTATGCGCTCTAAATGTTCGTCAGCTGCAATAGGGGTTAGCGTTTGCGTCATATTACTTAGGCTTGCCAGCGCTTGCTCGCTTGATTGTGTACCTATGCCTATAGTGGTCATGTTTTTCTCCTTGGATTTTTAGCTAGTGTGATTAATACCAAGGTAAAATTCAATGTTATTCGATAAGAGGCTAATAGTTTATAGCCTCTTAAAAGGTCATATTATTTTTTAGCGTAAGGTAAACGCGTGAGTTTATTGCTTGTGTGGTAGCTATCAAGCCCGGTTACTGCCACTGTTTCTATTGCTTGTAAATCTAAAAAGCCATCGCTTTGCAGCGCGGCTTTATCAACAAAAACATCCATAATTTCGCCAATAACGAGCTCAGTCCCATTGATGGTTAAATGTTGGTTTTCTACAAATTTAACCGAGTACTTTAAGCGGCTTTCTTTTACAAAAGGCGCTGCAAAGTCGTTTAAGTATTCAGGCGTTAAGCCTGTAGCATCAAACTCAGATTCGTCTTTATCGTAACGGGCTGAGGTTTGATGAGCTTGTTTATAAATCGACTTATTCACTTGATTAATGGTGTAAGTGCCCGTTTGTAAAATATTTTCAAACGTATGACGCGGCACACTATGAGGACGCATTATCATTGCGACTAACGGTGGGTTAGCCCCAAGGTGAATAACGGAGCTGACAATCGACAAGTTAGTATTGCCAAGTAAGTCTTGTGTACCAATTAAGTTAGCGCTTTTAAAACCCGAAAGAGAGTTGATTAAGTGAGTACGGGTATGTTTTTCAAGTGCGTCTATTCGCGCTTTAGTAAAATGCATTAAAAATCCTTACCACGGTATGGTTGAACCTTGCCAGTCTAAATAAGCAGGTTCACCGTTTAGTTTTAAATCAGGGTTGTTGTTTGTTAATTCAAAAAGTTGCCCAGCTACAAATTCAGGCGTAAATAACTTACCTGCAGGTACGTTTTTTTGAAAAGGCTTTGAGAGTTCGGTATCGGTAGTGCCTGGATGAAACAAAATGAGTTTGGTGTTTTTAGCACGACGAGCAAGTTCAATAGCCGCCGTTTTAAATAGCATGTTAAGCGCCGCTTTAGATGCGCGATAAGTATACCAGCCACCTAATTCATTGTCGTTTATGCTACCTACGCGCGCACTTAATGCTGTAATAGTACACTGCGTTTTGTGGGTTAATAGAGGCAATATGCTCTGTAAACACAATAATGGCGTGAGTGTATTAGCATTTAGTAACTCGTTAAAATAATCAGCGTTTAAATCTTCTAACTTTTTCTCTGGCATGTGCTGAGTGTTATGAAGCTTTCCGTTGAATATAACAACTTGATGTAATTCAGCTTGAGTGTCTTTTAAGTGCTGGGTAAAAATAGCCAAGCTTTGAGCGCTGTAGTCGGTGCTAAAGTACTCAGTATTTGTAGGGGCGCTGCTGTATTCACTTGAGCTGACACACAGAACCTTAAATTGTGATGCATGGTTATTTAAGTGCTCAACATACGCTTTTGCAATCGCACTACTAGCGCCAAATAAAACAATGGTTTTCATTTACTACCCTTATTTTTTAAACTGCATTGCCCATTAGAACACGTTGTGTTTGGCATTAAAATTTTACTAAGGGAATGTCTGTATTTTGCAAATAACACATATCCACAGTCAGCGAAAAAGCTAATTATTGGCAAGCGAAAAATTTTCAACCAGCCGTGTTTACCCACTATTTTCCATGCCTCGTAAGTTACATCAAGCCCGTAAATCATTTCACCTGATTGCTTTTGAGCTTGTAGGTAAGTCATTGCTTTGTCTCTATCGATATACGGGTAGCGCTCACTGAAGTCGGTCGCGTTAAGATCTTCAAGCGTAATTAGGTTTTTAGTATCTGCGTGCTTTAGTTGCTGCATTTCAGTGCTACAAAGAGGACAGTTACCATCGTAAAAAATGACCATGTGAATGCTTTGTGATTATTTTATATATACTTTTTTACGACAAGACATTGCAAATGGATCTATTAAATATCTCTTCATAATGATATTAATAGTGTCCTACGAAAAAATGGAGACTGATAAATGAGTGAACAATACGCCGCCTTGCGAGGTAATGTAAATTTACTAGGGCAACTACTAGGACAAACAATTAAAGATGCCCAAGGTCAAGCGATTTTAGATAAAGTAGAAGAAATTCGAGCTTTATCAAAATCATCTCGCAGTGGTAACGAAGACGACAGACAAGCGCTTATAGAAGTTTTACATGCGCTTAGTGACGAAGAGCTTTTACCGGTTGCCCGTTCATTTAATCATTTTTTAAATCTTGCTAATGTAGCAGAGCAATTTCATACCGTTTCGCGTTTTAATGACGTTGGCCTTGGTCAACAAAACCCTCTCACTCAAACATTAAAAACGTTAGCTACAAAAGCAGAACAAGGCCAGCTAGACAGTAATCATTTGGCCGAAACACTCTCAAAACTCCACATAAATTTAGTATTGACCGCTCACCCAACCGAGGTTACGCGCCGTACTATTATTAACAAACACGTTGAACTAAGTGACTGCCTTGCATCATTAGAGCGAAAAGATAACTTACCGCAAGAGCGTGACAATATTTTAAATCGTATTGAACAGCTGATTAGCCAAGCGTGGCATACCGACGATATTCGTCGCTCTCGTCCAACACCTGTTGATGAAGCTAAATGGGGCTATGCCGTAATAGAAAATAGCCTTTGGCATGCGGTACCGCGTTTTTTACGTGAATTTTCAGCCAATGTTAAAGACCAATTAAGCTTAGAGTTACCGATAGATTACAGCCCAATTGAGTTTACATCTTGGATGGGTGGAGACCGTGATGGTAATCCATTTGTAACATCGCAGGTAACAAAAGAGGTGCTTGATCATGGTCGTTGGATGGCACTTAACTTATACATTCAAGATTTAAAAACGTTGTGCGCTGAATTATCTATGTCAGATGCCAGTGATGAGCTTATTGAGCTTGCAGGGCAAGAGTTTGAACCATACAGAGCGGTAATCAAAAAGCTTAAAAATCAGGTTGCTGAAACAGTGGCGCACTTAGGTGCTAAAATTAAAAATAAGCGCAGCGATTCACAAGACTTAATAACTGATATTAATCAGCTTAAACACCCGGTTGAAGTGTGCTATCGATCGTTATTAAAGTGTAATATGAAAGTAGTTGCGGATGGCTTATTACTTGATTTACTGCACCGTATAAATAGCTTTGGTTTGCGTTTAGCTAAACTTGATGTGCGCCAAGATTCGTCTCGCCACGGCGATGTGTTTTCTGAGCTAACGCGTTACTTAGGTTTAGGCGACTATAACCAATGGCAAGAGCAAGACAAACAAGCATTTTTACTTGCAGAGCTTAACTCACGCAGACCGCTTATTCCAAAGCATTGGCAACCAAGCCCTGATGTACAAGAAGTACTTGATACCTTTGATGTGATTGCCAAGCAAGACGAAGCTACATTTGGTTTGTATATTATTTCGATGGCGCGCACAGCGTCAGATATTTTAGCGGTACAACTATTGCTAAAAGAAAGCGGCTGCAGCTTTGATTTACCAGTAGCACCGCTTTTTGAAACACTTGACGATTTAAACGCAGGCAGTGATGTAATTACCACATTGCTTGATAATGTTTGGTATCGCGGGCACATTAAAAACACCCAAAACGTAATGATTGGTTACTCTGATTCAGCTAAAGATGCCGGCATGATGGCAGCAGGTTGGGCACAGTACGAAGCAATGGATAAACTAGTACAACTTGCTGATGCACGTGGTATTGAGCTTGTTTTATTCCACGGACGTGGTGGCACAGTAGGTCGTGGTGGTGCACCCGCTGCACAAGCACTGCATTCACAACCGCCAGGCTCTTTAAAAGGGGGTTTACGTGTAACCGAGCAAGGCGAGATGATTCGCTTTAAATTTGGTTTACCCGATGTAGCACTGCAAAGCTTAAATATTTACGCAGGCGCAGTTCTGCAAAGTAACTTACTACCGCCACCGGAGCCAAAGCCAGAATGGCGCGAAGTAATGAAGCTAATAAGTGAGGAGTCGTGTGAACACTACCGTAATGTAGTTCGCCATGATGAAAACTTTGTACCTTACTTTAGAATGGCAACACCTGAGCTTGAACTGTCTAAGCTACCGCTTGGCTCTCGCCCTGCAAAACGTAATCCTAATGGCGGTGTTGAAAGCCTGCGTGCTATTCCATGGATTTTTGCTTGGAGCCAAAACCGTTTAATGCTTCCAGCATGGTTAGGTGCGTTAACTGGTTTAAAAGCTGCGCTTAATAAATACGGCGCAGAAACTCTAAACGAAATGAGCTTACAGTGGCCGTTCTTTAGATCGCGCCTAGAAATGCTAGAAATGGTATTTAGTAAAGCCGATTGTTGGTTGAGTGAGCATTATGATAATGCGCTGGTGGAAGATATGTACAAACCACTGGGTGTAACACTTCGTAAAGAGCTTCAAGAAGCCATTAGCTTAGTGCAATCACTTAGCCCACAAAAAAGCTTATTAGCCGAACAGCCTTGGATTAAAGAGTCGATTAGTTTACGTAACCCGTACACCGATCCACTTAACTTACTACAGGTTGAGCTTTTACGCCGTGCTCGCTCACAGGAAAAACACAGCGAAGGTGACATTGATAATGCATTAATGATCACAATGACAGGTATTGCAGCAGGTATGCGTAATACCGGCTAATATTTTGTTATGTATACCAATCAATTATTTTTTTAGGTATACCAATTAAAATTAAAGGGAGCACGCGATGTGCTCCCTTTTTTTGCGTTGAATAGGCTGGTATTTCGCATCCTAAACTTTTAAACTACTTAGCCATTGAATAATTAAAAAATGTTATGGCTTCAGCAACTTTTACTGTACAGCAAGATACAGCACTTACAAATTCGCACATCACATTAAGCGTAGCGCAAACAGCGTCATTACGTAGTCAATTAAAATCACAGCGCGGCATATTAAATTCTAGTAATATTAAACAGTTATGTGCACAGCTAAATGTGTCTGATGATGCATTATTACAAGGTTTAGTACCTTTAGCTTCGGAGTATGCTGTTGCGCCGATATCAGATTTTCATGTAGGTGCAATAGTTAAAGCACTTGATGAAAACAATGAGGTAAACTTTTACTTTGGTGCAAATGTAGAGTTTGATCATCAAGCGTTGAGTTTAGTGGTTCATGCAGAGCAATCGGCTATAAATAACGCCTGGTTAAACGGTGCTAAAAAAATAGTTAAAATAGCGATTAGCGATGCACCGTGTGGGTATTGTCGCCAGTTTATGAACGAACTTGCTGATGCTAAAGAGTTTGATATTTTATTGCCAGAGCAACACTTTAAATTAGCAGAGTTATTGCCTCATTCGTTCGGGCCGACTGATTTAGGCAATGCGTTTAGCTTGTTTAATCCAGAGCCTCACCAGCAAGTATTCGTAAATGCTCAACTAGATGAAAAACTAGCAAGTACAGCATTAAACGCATACGTACCCTATAGTAAAAACTTTAGTGCAGTAAAAATTAGTACATTTGAAAATGGTGATTTTTACGGAAGTTACGCAGAAAACGCAGCGTACAGCCCAAGCTTGTCGCCACTGCAAAGTGCACTTAGTCAATTATTTATCGCAGGGCTTAGCTTTAACGAAAGTACGGTAAAATCAATTACACTTTTAGAAACCGCAGGCCATGAAAACCAAGCGGGTGTAGCACGTGCTGTACTTGCAAGTTTTAACAACCTGCCGGCAATAGAAGTAATTAGTGCACAGCTAAAATAACCTTTCAAAAACAACAAAGCACAGGCAGAGCTGTGCTTTATTAAAATGTGCCATTCTATCGAATTAAATAACTCACTAACTGCGTTAAAAATTATTCATATAAGACAACTATATTTCATAATTTTTGCCTTGTTACTGAGCCATTTTCTTATCGTTATAATAGCCCATTAATTAATAGAACTTATATTAATCAAGCAACACTTTAGCTGCTTCTAATACTACTGCTACAGATTTACGCTCAATTTCACCATGGTCAACATTTGGTATTTCTTGGCGAGTACGGTTAACAAGTACGCCAGCTACACAGGCAGCTTGTAAGCCAAGGGCAGCACACATAGTAAATAACGTTGCTGATTCCATTTCGTAGTTCATTACGCCCAGCTTTTGCCACTCTTCGCAGCTACCTTGTAGCGACTTTGGAACGTAACCAGAATGCGTATCGTAACGCTCTTGTCCTGGGTAAAATGTATCGCTTGATGCAGTAATACCAATATGGAAATCGATATTTAAGTTTTTACATGCTTGTACCATAGCTTGTGTTGCATAAAAGTCAGACACCGCAGGGTAGCTAAGCGGAGCAAAATGCTGGCTTGCACCGTCTAAACGTACAGACGCTTGGCTAATTAAAATTTCGCCTTCGTTGATATGTGGCTGAATCGCACCTGTTGTACCAATACGTAAAAACTTACGCACGCCAAGTTGTGCTAATTCTTCTACTGCAATCGACGTAGATGGACCACCAATACCCGTAGAACAAACAACCACAGAATGGCCGTTTAATTGACCTAAGTAAACATGAAACTCGCGAGTTTGAGCAAGGCAGGTTGGGTTGTCTAGGAATTGTGAAATACGTGCAGCACGATCTGGGTCACCCGGTACAATCGCAAGTTTTGCACCTTTAAGATCGTCAATACATAGTCCTAAGTGAAATACCTTTTCCATAACTAAGCCTTTTATAATAATTTGTTGTCAATCTAGTATCATTGCTAGAAACGTTTATCAAGTACAGGACGATTGTCCGTTTTACCTTAACTTCTCCAATTAAGTCTTAATAATTTTAAGGATTAATTTGATTTATTCATCAACTATGAATATTCAATCAAGTGCTTATATACGTAGGCTTATTGTGCTGTTGACATGTTCAAGCAGGCATAATAAGTATCACACAAGCGCGTAACTACAATTAAATAGTTCATGGTAAATATTCATTAATATTAAATAAATTCAATGTCTTAGGTTTTTGTTGAGCACGTAAAAGCTAACGTGTTTATTTATATTAGGCACAGAGTTATTTAGCAAAGTGGGATTTATTTGAAGTTTAGGCACTTTTGGTGATTTTGCATAACTAATCAAAAGTAATTAGCTACGTACAGAATAAAAATCGAAGGAGTTTATTATGAGCACACAATTTGAAGCATTTAAAAACAAAGTTGAGCACTGTTTGTGCGCACCGGGTGATGGCGTATATACAGTAAATACTGCAAAAGAGCGTAAAGCTGCGCTGCGTAATAAGCTATACGGGCAAACTGAAAACGTTGATAACTTATGGCGTGAGTCTTTAGATGAATTACCAAATTCTCTACATAAAGCGGTTATGTTAGGTATTAGCTCAGACTGTGGCGGTGGTATTTTACGCGGTGCAAACTGGGGGCCACTGTTTGTGCGCTCAGCATTAATTGACCAGCAACCGCAGTGTCACTCGTTTGATTTAGGTGATGTACGTGTAATCCCACATTTACTACATGATAAATACCTAAATGATGCGACCATTTCTAATTGCCAAAAAGCCCTATACGGTAATGAAAATAATGACTATTACGTTAGTCCGTTATCAATCACAGAGGATGTATGCGACAGTTTTTATGCAACGTTTAAAAACAAAGGCATTTTTGGTATTGGTGGAGACCACTCAATTAGTTACCCACTTACCAAAGCGTATTTAAAAGCAAAGCGTGAGCAAGGCAAGCGCACAGCCATTATCCACTTTGACGCGCACACAGACTTACTTGTTGAGCGCTTAGGCATTGATTTATGTTTTGGCTCGTGGTGTACACATATATTAGAGTTTTTACCAGCACCGCATCATTTAATACAATTTGGTATACGCTCAAGTGGCAAGCCTAAAGCGCACTGGGAAAGTACCTTTGGCGTTAAGCAACATTGGGCACATGAAATCATTGAACGCGGCGCAGCAGCGGTTGCTGCCGACGCTATTGCACAATTAAAAGCTGATAACGTTGATGAAGTATACGTAAGCTTTGATATTGATGCGCTTGATGCAGAGTTTGCATCTGCCACAGGTACGCCAGAACATAATGGTTTAACACCACAGCATGCGCTTGATATTTTATCAGCCATTGCGGATGAGTTCCCGATTACGGGTGCGGATATGATGGAAATAGCGCCATTTACCGACAGCTCTTTAGTTGGCCAATCAAGCTCTGAAACGACACTTAGAGAAGGCGCTAAAATTTCAGCCTTTTTAATTAGTGCGATGAACAAGTAAACTGTAGGAGCTATAAATACTAGCACTATCAGCGTATAAGTGTGCATTACATGACTAAAAACTAGCAGTTCATAAAGCCTCAGCTATATTTATTAAGTACTTATAATGAGTTAGTTGAGGCCTTGCTGAATGAAATTATTGATCTTTTTATTGTTCATTAGCTGTATTAAAGTTGATGCAACTGAAATCACAATAGTAACGGAAGTATTTCCGGACTTTCAGTATCTCAATGAAGATAATAAACTCGTTGGCCGTTCCGTCGATAAAGTTCATAAAGCGCTAGAAGGCACTGGTATAAAATACACTATGTTGGCGCATAGTTGGGCCATATCTTACAACGCGGCGCTACGCGATAAAAACACCTGTATATTTTCGATTGTTCGATTACCTAATAGAGAAAGTAAGTTTAAGTGGGTAGGGGAACTTGAAAGCTTTGACTCAGCGATTTATGCTCTTAAGTCTAGAAGTATAAAGTTAAATACTCTCAATGATGCTAAAAAATATAAAATAGCAGTACTGCGTGATAACTTTAGTCATCACTATTTGCTTGAGAGGGGCTTTAGTGAGAACAAGCATTTATTACTCATCGATAGCCTAGATAAAATAGATAAACTTATAAGCACTCGTCACGATATTCTTGATTTTGTTATCCTCAACAAAAAGCAATTTAGCTATCGAGTTAAAACAGAGCCTAGGCTTGAGCTACTCGAGCCATTACTAAATCTAAATACAGCTCAATCTCCATTATTTTTTGCTTGTAATATAAATATGGATCCTGCCTTAATTACTCAATTAAAAGTCGCCTTCAGCAAAGTTTCAGTACTTTAAATCTCCTTTTTTACCTCTCAACCAATTGAAAATTAATGGTTTAAATATATTTAGTAAATTTAAATTGCTGCGTTTAAAAAACAGATTATAATCCAGCTGCTTTTTGTTTAAAAAAGCCTAACTTTTGGAGCATTAAATGGGTGATTTAATCGGGATTAGCTTATTGATCTTGATCAGTGCGTTGTTTGCTATGTCAGAAATAGCAATTGCAGCGTCGCGTAAAATAAAACTGCGAGTAATGGCAGATGAAGGGAATATAAAGGCAGCAGCGGTACTAAAGCTACAAGAAAATCCAGGGGCTTTTTTTGCCATGATCCAAATAGCGCTCAATGCGATAGCGATATTGGGTGGTATTGTGGGTGAGCAGGCTTTATCGCCTTATGTTGAAAGTGTGTTGGTATTATTTTACCAAGGTGCGCATTTAGAAAAAATTAGCTTTTTATTCTCGTTTTTTACTATTACATCTTTGTTTATATTGTTCGCCGATTTAATGCCAAAGCGTTTAGCGATGATCATGCCTGAAGCCGTGGCTGTTAGAGTGGTTACAATAATGCGCTGGGTTACCTTTGCATTAACTCCACTGGTGATGTTTTTTAATGGCGTCACTAACTTTGTGCTGCGTTTGTTTAAAGTGCCCGCTGAGCGAGAAGACAATGTAACAACAGAAGACATTGTTGCCATGATGGAAGCAGGTGCTGCTTATGGTAGTTTGCAAAAGCAAGAGTATGAACTCATTGGCAATGTGTTTGACCTAGAAGCGCGATTTTTATCAAGCGTTATGACTCCACGCGACCAAATTGTCTATTTTGATTTAAATGAATCTAGCCATGATATTGCGACTAAAATTATTGACCATCCTCATAATCATTTTTTAGTGGTGTCAGGAAATTTAGATAAGTTGCATGGCTCTGTTGAATCTAAAGATATTTTACGACAAGTACTAAAAGGCGAAGCCGCCAATATAAACGATGATCTGATTGATAAAGATGTTTTTTACTTACCCGAAACATTAAGTTTATCTGAAGCTTTAAACGCGTTTAAAAGTGCAGCGAAGCCGTTTGCTGTTGTAGTAAACGAATATGCACTTTCGGTGGGTATTGTTACCGTTAAAGACTTAATGAAAGGGTTTATGGGTGATTTAATCACTCACCAAGGCGACGAACTAATCATAGAACGCGATAAAAATTCATGGCTTGTAGATGGTTTAACCCCAATTACCGATTTAGCAAAAGTACTTGATATAGAAGAATTTCCTGACCAGATGCTTTACGAGACGGTAGCTGGATTTTTAATTTATAACATGAAGCGTATACCTAAACGTGCGGAACATTTTACTTTTTCAGGCTTTAAGTTTGAAGTAGTTGACGTAGAAGGGATTAGGGTAGAGCAGTTGTTAGTTTCAAGGGTTATTAACCCACAGAGCGCTAATACCCTTTAAAAAACTAGATATGACACTAGTCCTTTATATAAATAGCCAGGCTGTATTTGCTTGGCTTTTTTGTGCCTATTAAAAACTTAGCTTCTAAAATGAGATATTATTTCAAGATGTTAAGTTGTTTTATTTTCATACAGTCTTGATTCTATTTTCATCTAATTAACATTAAATGCAACCTAAGACGTATATTGTACTGGGGAGTGTAAGTTTGTGTAAATTTCTTCTAATTAAGATTCATTATCAGTGCGTTTTAATTTAGAATGATCGTTCACTCTAAACTAAAAGGTATTTAACATGCAGCGTTCCCGCATCGCTTTATTTGTATTGTCAGCCCTCGTCGGTTCTGTTGCTTTAACTGGTTGTGATCAAGCAACTGAGCAATCACAAGCTTCAGCTCCTAAAGCTGTACCAGTGGGTGTACTTACATTAAAAAGCCAAGCGCTTACTCTCAAAAAAGAACTTCCTGGTCGTATCAGCGCATTTCAAATTGCTGAAATTCGCCCACAAGTAAGTGGTATTGTTCAATCTCGTTTATTTGTAGAAGGTAAAGAGGTTAAACAAGGCCAGGCTCTGTATCAAATAGATCCTGCGACATTTGAAGCCGACTTAGCAGCAAGTGAAGCAAGCGTAGCACGTGCAGAGGCAAGCATTGCTAGCTCTAAATCAAAAGCATCGCGTTATAGTGAATTATTAAAAATCAAAGCCGTGAGCCAACAAGATTTTGACGAAGCAGATGCTGCTTACAAGCAAGCAAACGCTGAATTATTAACAGCTAAGGCACAATTAAAGTCAGCGCAAATTAACCTTAATTACAGCCATGTGTCGTCACCAATTAGTGGTCAAATTAGTAAATCAAGCGTAACAGTAGGTGCACTAGTCAGTGCCAATCAAAGTACTGCACTTGCTACAGTGACTCAGCTTGATCCAATTTATATCGATTTAACACAATCAAGTAATGAGCTTACCCAACTTAAAAAAGCAATATCATCAGGTGCGCTAACGGTTGACTCAACTAGCCAAACTGATGTTGAACTTATTATGGAAGATGGCTCTGTTTATCCTCATAAAGGCACATTACAGTTCTCCGAAGTGACGGTTGATCCAAGTACTGGCTCAGTAACGTTACGTGCTAAATTTTCAAATCCAGAAAAACTATTATTACCAGGCATGTATGCCCGTGCCTCTATAGTAGAAGGTGTTAAAGCTGGCGCTATTTTAGCTCCGCAACGTGGTGTTAGCCGCAACTCAAAAGGCGAGCCAACAGCAATGGTTGTGAGCAAAGAAAATACAGTTGAAAGTCGTGTTTTAAAAGTAGACCGCACAATAGGTTCTGACTGGCTTGTTACCGATGGTCTAATGGATGGCGATAAATTAATTGTTGAAGGCTTACAAAAAATCCGCCCTGGTGCACCAGTGAATCCTTCTGAAATTCAATCGTCTACTAAAGCCGATAAAGCACAATAACGGAGAGTTTTAATGTCACGATTTTTTATCGATAGACCGATATTTGCTTGGGTACTCGCTATTGTAGTGATGCTTGCAGGTATTTTGGCGATTAGGAGCTTACCTATTTCGCAGTATCCTTCAATTGCACCGCCTGCAGTAAGTATTACTGCAACGTACCCTGGTGCATCTGCACGTACACTTGAAGATACTGTAACGCAAGTTATTGAGCAAAAAATGAAAGGCCTTGATGGCTTGCTTTATATGTCATCTACATCTGAGTCGAGTGGTTCTGCTACGCTTACACTTTCGTTTAGCGCCGAAACAGACCCTGATATTGCTCAGGTTCAAGTGCAAAATAAACTAGCGACAGCGACTCCACTTTTACCAGAGGCCGTACAAAGGCAGGGTGTTGTAGTTGCAAAATCAGCGCGTAACTTTTTAATGGTTTATGCATTTGTGTCTAAAGATGGCAGCATGACCAATATTGATATTGGTGATTACGTTTCATCAAATGTGCAAGATATTGTATCGCGCGTAGAAGGCGTAGGTGAAGTGCAGCTGTTTGGTTCTCAGTACGCGATGCGTATTTGGTTAGACCCTGCAAAGTTACAAAACTATAAGCTTACACCCGCTGATATTAGTGCATCAATTAGTGCGCAAAATGCACAAGTATCTGCTGGTCAACTTGGTGGTATGCCAGCGGTTGATGGTCAGCAGCTTAATGCTACAGTAACGGCGCAAAGCCGATTACAAACGCCAGAGCAATTTGAACAAATCTTAGTTAAAACCAATCCAGATGGCTCTTTTGTGCGTCTAGAGGACGTTGCTAGAGTAGAGCTTGGTGGTGAAAGCTACCGTGTTGTTGCACGTTACGATGGACAACCAGCATCAGGCTTAGGTATCAAATTAGCCAGTGGCGCTAATGCACTTGATACAGCTGAAGGTGTTAAAAAAGCAATTGAAGAGCTAAAACCGTTTTTTCCTGAAGGGCTAGATGCGGTTGTACCTTACGACACAACACCATTTGTATCGTTATCTATTGAAAAGGTTATTCACACCTTAATTGAAGCGGTTGTACTTGTTTTTGTAGTTATGTATTTGTTCCTACAAAACTTTAGGGCAACGCTTATTCCAACTATTGCGGTACCAGTGGTTTTACTAGGTACATTTGGTATTTTATACACCTTTGGTTATTCAATAAATACGCTAACAATGTTTGCTATGGTACTTGCGATAGGCTTATTGGTAGATGACGCAATCGTTGTTGTAGAAAACGTAGAGCGCTTAATGACCGAGGAAAAACTCTCCGCGCTCGAAGCTACGCGTAAGTCTATGGATGAAATTAAAGGTGCACTGGTAGGCATTGCCATGGTGCTTTCTGCGGTATTTATCCCAATGGCATTCTTTAGTGGCTCTACCGGTATTATTTATCGTCAGTTCTCTATTACACTGGTATCGGCGATGGGTCTTTCGGTATTGGTTGCACTTATTTTGACACCAGCACTGTGTGCTACGTTATTAAAACCAAGCCATGTTCACGACGATAGCTCGTTTATTGGCAAGTTTTTCTCTGGATTTAACCGAGGCTTTGATAAAACGAATCGCGGCGCACAAGGCTTTGTAAGCCGTATGATCAATCACTCTAAGCGTTACTTACTTATATACGCTGTGATAGTGGGTGGTATGGTTTATGTGTTTTCGCACTTACCAACAGCATTCTTACCAGACGAAGACCAAGGTATTTTGTTTAACCAAGTTTCATTGCCAGCAGGTTCTACAACACAACAAACTTTAGAAGTTGTTAAAAAAATGGAGAACCATTACCTAAATGAGCAATCTGAGGCTGTTAACGGTATTTTTACTGTAACAGGGTTTAGTTTTGCAGGTTCAGGTCAAAATGCTGCAATTGGTTTTGTTAACCTCAAACATTGGGATGAACGTCAGCGTGATGAGTTATCTGTCCAAGGTGTGGCTGGTAAAGCAATGGGGTACTTCTCAACGATAAAAGAGGCGTTTGTGTTTGCGTTTCCGCCGCCTGCAATTGTTGAGCTTGGTACTGCAAATGGTTTTAATATATTTTTACAAGACCGTGTAGGCTTAGGCCACGACGCACTGTTAGCTGCACGAAACCAGTTGTTAGGTTTAGCAAGCCAAAGTCCAATTTTAGCGAGCGTACGTCCAAATGGACAAGAAGATATGCCTGAATTACAACTTGACACAGATTTGGCAAAAGCTGAAGCGCTTGGTGTTTCACAAGGTGATATAAACAGTACGCTTGCCACTGCGTGGGGTAGTAGTTATGTGAATGACTTTATTGACCGTGGTCGAGTTAAAAAAGTGTATATGCAAGGTGATGCACAATCGCGCATGGTGCCAGAGGATCTAAATAAGTGGTATGTGCGCAATGATAGTGGCGATATGGTGCCATTTTCAGCGTTCGCTAGTGCTTATTGGACTTACGGATCACCACGTTTAGAGCGTTACAATGGTTTTTCTGCAATGGAAATTCAAGGTAGTGCAGCACCAGGTTACAGTACCGGCCAAGCAATGGATGAAATGGAACGCTTAGTAAAACAATTACCTAATGGTATTTCGTCTGAATGGACCGGAATTTCATTCCAAGAGCGCTCTAGTAGTGGTCAAGCTCCATTACTATATGGTTTGTCATTATTATTTGTATTTTTGTGTTTAGCCGCACTTTATGAAAGTTGGTCAGTACCGTTTGCGGTAATGATGATTGTGCCATTGGGTATATTTGGTGCAATTATGGCGGCACTTGGCGGTGGCTTATCTAACGATATTTACTTACAGGTGGGCTTGTTGACCACCATAGGTTTAGCGTCTAAAAATGCGATATTAATTGTAGAATTTGCTATTCATAAAATGGATGAAGGGTTGGGATTAGTTGATGCAGCCGTTGCTGCTGTACGCCTGCGTTTACGCCCAATACTCATGACTTCAATGGCATTTATTTGTGGTGTAATTCCACTGGCGATTGCCTCAAGTGCGGGATCTGGCGCCCAAAATGCGCTAGGTATTTCGATTATTGGTGGCACACTTGCCTCATCAATATTAGTTGTTGTGTTTGTACCGTTATTCTTTGTGTTAGTTCGCCGTGTGTTCCCAGGCAAAACTAACGAGACAACGAAGGAGAGTGCAGAATGAGCATTAAAACATTCAGCCTAAGTGCCATTGCTTTATTAGTACTGAGCGGTTGCCAACTTGCACCAGAGCAAAAAGACCTTGCTTTACCAGTATCTGATGCTTATGCATCAGGTGCTGAGCAAAGCGTTGCGCAGCAATTAAATTGGCAGCAGTTTTTTAATGATGAAAAACTACAAACGTTAATTACGCAAAGCCTTGAGCATAATAAAGATATGCAAATTGCAGTGCTTAATGTGCAGCGTGTTCGTGGTTTGTATCAAATCGAAGATTCTGCTTTGTATCCGTCACTTGATTTAAATGCTTCTGGTACGCGCCAGCGTTTACCGGCTGATTTGTCGGGTACTGGCGATGCAGCTATTAGCTCGCAGTACAGTGCAACAGTAGGTATTACCTCTTACGAGTTAGATATTTGGGGCAAAGTGCGCAACCAATCAGCGCAAGCACTCCAAAATTTATACTCTACAGAGCTTAGTCAATACAGTACGCAGGTGTCTTTAATTTCTGAGCTTGCAAATGCGTGGCTTAGCTACGCGACGGACTTACAACTGCTAGAGCTGGCAAAAGAAACGCTCACCTCTCAGCAAGAGTCATTATCGCTTACGCAAAAAAGCTTTGATTTGGGGGCTACGTCTTCAATTACCCTTGAGCAGCTTAAAAGCACAGTAGCTACAGCAAAAGTAGATATAGCAACATATAAGCGTTTGTTAAAGCGTGATAAAAGTGCCCTAGATTTATTAGTAGGGAAATCTGTTTCAGCCGATTTGCTGCCTAACAAAGACCTAACTAATTTGATCAGCATGCCAGAAGTGCCAGTTGGTTTACCGTCTGATTTGCTATCGCAACGCCCTGATATTAAAGCCGCTGAGCATTTAATGCTTGCTGCAAATGCCAATATTGGCATTGCACGTGCGGCGTTTTATCCGAGCATTAGCTTAACGGCCAATGCCGGCACTGCTTCAAGTGACTTAAGTGGTTTGTTTGATTCAGGCTCAGGGACATGGAGTTTTGTGCCGACAATTAGCTTACCTATTTTTAATATGGGACGTAACCAAGCAAATCTTGATGTGGCAAAAGCCGATCAAGCAATTGCGGTGGCAACGTACCAGCAAAAAATTCAAAATGCGTTTCGCGAAGTTGCCGATGCACTTGCT
This sequence comes from Pseudoalteromonas sp. TAE56, assembly GCF_000497955.1. Lineage (NCBI taxonomy): Bacteria > Pseudomonadati > Pseudomonadota > Gammaproteobacteria > Alteromonadales > Pseudoalteromonadaceae > Pseudoalteromonas > Pseudoalteromonas sp. TAE56. The sequence goes on along the minus strand of NZ_AUTN01000157.1, from coordinate 5,470 downwards.
GATAGAGAAGGTTACCAAGAGCAATTAAGTGCGCTTGATATGCTTATAAGTAGCCGACAAATCACGTTTGATTTATCAAAAATGCGTTACGAAAAAGGCGCAGATAGCTACTTGCAAGTACTTGATGCTCAGCGTACGTGGTACGGCGCGCAGCAACAGTTAATTTCGGGTCAGCAAGCATATCTTGCAAGCCAAATTAATTTGTACAAAGCGCTTGGTGGCGGATGGAACGTAACCAGTGAAACAGCTCAGGAAGAGAAATAATATTTGCGGCTTTTAAAGCCGCATTACATATTTATATAGCGAGACTATTTATAGCTCTTGCTTTACTGAGTTTATGACTTGGTAGTGGAGTTGAACATGAAGCCTAAAGCAAAAAGGCAAACAGATCCCGCTATAGCGCAAGCTAGGCGCGAACAAATACTAACAGCTGCTGCAGAGTGTTTTCGCCGAAAAGGTTACCACGGTGCAGGCATGGCTGAAATATCTAAAACGGCAGGGATGAGTGCAGGCCATATTTATAATTACTTTGAAAGTAAAGAAGCAATTATAGAAAGCATTATTGAAAAAGACATGGAAGAAATGTTTTCTATCTTCCAACAGTTTGAAGATCACCCTGGTGATGTTTTAGCAGCTCTTTTAGATGGCTTAAACATTGGTGTGCAAAGGCACATGGACACAGGGGCATGTGTAGTTGACTTAGATATGATGGCTGAAGCAGGTCGAAATGTTAAAGTAGCTTCATTGCTACGTGATATGGATACTCAAGCACGCGGGCGCATGAGACAGCTTTTAACAAGCGAGCGAAGTGCGCTCAAAGACATTGATGAGCTTGAACTTGAAAGTCGAATTAATGTTATTTTTTCGATGATGGCAGGGTTATTACTTAGAAAGTTACTCTACCCTGAGCTAACCGAAAAAACAGTGTTAATAGCGCTTCGCCCTGCGATGAAAACATTACTAATGCCATTTGATAAAGCATAGTAAAGCGCAAAATAGATAAACTAAAAAGTAAGCTAGCCAATATTTTGGCTAGCTTTTTTATTTGGGCTATTTAAAAACGCTCGATTGACCACTGAAGTGCAATGATTGCGATGGCAACGGAGCCCATTGGCATTAACCACTTTTTATACCAGGTGTAGTTTCGTACATAAATGAGTATTGGCAGCGCAACCAGTAATATACTGAGCTGACCAATTTCGACCCCTAAATTAAATGCTAAAATGCTCAATAATTGATAGTCACTCGACAAGCCAAGCTCACCAAGTACGCTCGCAAATCCCATGCCGTGCAGTAAACCAAAAGCAAAAGTAAGCCAACCTAAACGAAGTACCAACGGCCACACATTATTTAATGCTGCAAATAAAACCGATATAGCAATTCCAAGCTCTACCCAGCGACTATTTGGTGAGACTAAGTTCATAGCTGTTGCTGTAAGCGTAATAGAGTGCGCAAGCGTAAACGCGGTTACTATCCATGCTGTGTGTTTAATAATGTGTTTTTTAGAGCTAATACCTTGCCATGTTTTGTTACTACGTTTTAAAACACAGGTAAGTAATAGGGCGATTAAAAATAAAATATGATCAATACCTATCCAAATATGTAAAACACCTTGATAAACGTATTGATTGAACGTGCTTAAATAACTGGATTTCTCAAAGCTAAATGTTTGTTGTGCCTCGTTGATATTAAATACACGAGATACACCGTTTATATTTACAACAGATTTATGATTAGCATCGCTTTTAAAAAAAGCAGAATACGAAAGAGAGATTGTTTCACTATCATTGCAGCTAAACAGCAGCGGAATAACCAAATAAGGCTGGTTAAAATGGTTATCTAGCTGATAGATACCTTCACTTTTTAAAGGGCATGCTTGCGCGTTTTGCGTGATATTTAAACTTTCTGTAATGAAGTTATTAATTGAGCTGCGTTTTGCTTTTATTTCAGCCCACGAAATTTGCCCGTTTTTATCTAAATCTAGAGGCACTGCGTGCTCTAAGTCGGCGATATTAACTTGCCAGATACCCGTGTATTGGCTTTTGTTGGTGTCGTTATCGTTCTTGCTATTTAGGGTTATATAACTTGTACTTAGTTGATGGGAAAAGCTGTAAGTTGAGAAAATACACAGCATTAAAGTGAGTATAAATAGATAAGGCGTTTTCATAGTGTATCTCGTTGCATCGCTTTTGCTTTAATAAGTAATTGCTCATCGGTGCTCATTTTAGCCTGTTGCCAATTAATATGAGCCCAGTAAAGTGCTTTTTCACGATTTGGTTGTACATCAAGGTAATATTTAGCTAAGTCACTCGCATGAAAAGAATCTTTACGAAGCTCTCTAAGTGTAACTCTTTTCGCCATTGTATTTTGCCATTTTTTATCGCGTTTATTTAGTTTTTTTTCTGCGATTGAAAGCCTTAGCAAAATAGCATCTTCTAAATTACTTTTATCTGGAAGCAGTACGCTTAATGTATTTAATACTTGTTGAGGTTGATTTAGCGCAATTTGAATATCGGCCCATAACACAATGAGGCTCACAGGAGCTTGAACTAAATCTACGCTTTGTAAGTGAGACAAAGCTTGCTTGTAGTTACTTAGACGGTAGCTCATTTCACTTAAAACATGGTTTGTAGCTAAACTAGTTTGGTTATTGTTTATAATTTTAACTAATGTTTGGTAGCTGTCTAAAACACTTTCATGCTGGCTTTGTACGTCTAGCACACAAGTGCTAGCAGTAATGGTGCTTACTTGACCAATCAAGGCAACACAGTGTTGTTTTGCTTTTGTAAATTCACCTTGGGTCATCAATATATTGGCCAGCAACAAATGGCTATTACTGTGCTTTGGTTCGGTAATCAAAACGTTGTTGGCAACGTTAATTGCTTCGTCAAAAAGGTGCTCTTTTTGTAAAACACGAGCATATAAGTAACCAATTTGAGACGTGGGTGTTTGGTTATATAACTGAGCTAAGCGGGTTTTAAGTAGCCCTTGTAAGCGCTCTGTTTGGCCTGCATATTGGCTATTAGTCACTAAAGTATTTATTTCGTCAACAGAGAGAGAGGCACTAAATGTTGAATTACTTGAGGCAATAACTGCGTCATCTTTTGGAGTATAAGGAGCCGCACTCACCGCGAAAGAGGTTAAGCAAATAGCAATAATAGTGAGGGGTTTAAGTACTGATAAATGCATTATAAATATCCTTTGAAAAAAGCCATCCGTGGCCTGTCAGCTTAATGACTTGGTTAGTTACCGCTTGTAGAAATTAATCCATCAACATCGGTATCAGTGTTTGTAAACACCCGACCATTAACAGTTAACGGCTCTGCATTTGGCGCTTGATTAAATGCATCGGTTGCAAATTGAGCAAAGTCAACTTGCAGCGCCTCAATTGTAATACTTACTGTTGCAGTAACTTGCGAATTAACGCCATCACTTACACCAAACATAAAGCTATCTGAACCTGTTGCTTCTTTATTAGGTGTATAAGTAAAGTTACCATCACTGTCAACATTAACAGTACCGAGCATTGGCTCGCTTGTTAACGAGTAAGTAAGTGAGTCGCCATCATTATCGCTTGCGTTAAGCATATCGGTAATGCTTACTTCAGTTTGTGTTGTTAGCATTGCATCGCTTGCTGTAGGTGCGGTGTTTACAACCGGTGTAGGTTGTTTTTTATCGTCATCGCTACTACATGCACCCAATGTTAATGCACTGAGGAGAACACAAATATGGGTAGTTTTTAAATTACGCATTAGTTAACTCCTTATTTAGATCCTGCAATAGGTGTTGCAAGGTATGGGAATGTTGAGTCCATCATTGTTGCATCAATAGGTGCGCCATCAGTAAATGGAACTGTACCCGTATTAGCATCCTCTGGTGTACAAAGACCTAAGTCAGTGTCTTCGCCATTTACAGGAATAGGGTGACATAAGCGACCCATCACAACGCGCAGTGCAATATCAACTACATCATCACCCGGGCGACGACCATTTGGGAAACCAGCTAAGTCATTGCCAGCTACACCAAATGCAGATTGATCAGCTTGTGCTGTTGCTGCAATGGCTGTGTTTAAACGCAGCATTTCTGAAGGTGTGACCGTTGCTTGTTGATTAACGCCTGCAAAACCCGTTAAAAATGCAGTGATTAAATCAGTACGCGGGAAGTTAGTGGGTGCCAGAGTTTCTAAGTTTGCGCCAAGAGTGGTATTAACAGCATCTTTAAACAAAATATTTAATAACTCTGGTAGTGCTGGGTGAGATACATAATCTAAAAATTGTGCATCGTCTTTAGGGTGCGCAGTAGAAAATGTGTCCTTGTCTTTAATGCCAATTACAAGCTCATTTACAAGCGGGCTACCTAGGCGTGAAACCTGAGTTAATGCACCACCGTTTACCGCATTATTAGCAAATTTAGCATTGGGGTTTAATACACGTGCTTGAGGTAAGCTTGCTGTTGTCCACGAACCTATTACGCCGTTACCTTCACCGACAATACAGCTTTTAGGTATTTCGATAGCGATTGATGTTACGTTTTTATCTGCAAGGTCGTCATTATCAGCTGATTGCGTTATACCACCTGGAAAACCACCGCCGTCACCAGCACCAGGGGCGCTATCACCTTCTACAGGTACATAGTTAACTAAATCAAATGTTTTACCTAGGTTAACTACAAACGGGTCTTTACGCTGTCCTACAAAAACTTGTGCCATGCTCTCACAGTTAGGAATTGAAACCTGATAAACAAATTGATCTGCATAAGTTTGATAATCACTCATCGATCCAAATGTTTTATCACCTACATAATCAAGCGGTTTAGAAAATGAGCTTGAGTTTGATGCAGTGTTATTTAATACCGTTGTTTCGCCAGTACGCTGCGCGCCGCTAATCATGGTCATTGTGTATGATTCACTAAAATTTGCTGCGCTGTCATCACCTGCAGCCACGCCGCCAACATTTTTAAGTGGTACCGAAACTGTACGTTGATTACCTTCAGGTCCAACTGTTAATTGCACGCCTTGATTGTCGTTAGGGAGCATGCTTTTAAAGTTAAACGCAAATGTAATATCTTCAACAGCATCGCCGTCGTTATCTATATGAATGCTGTAGGTAGCATCTGGGTCCATTGCAAAGTAATTAGGACCGCCGTATGCATCTTGCAGCGGGATATAGTTAGCTATTAGTGTTACAAAATCACCACGACCTTGTTCGTAACTATTAAATACATAAAAATCGGTTGAATCTAAAGTCGGGAAACGGCTTATATTTGGCGCTTCTCTGTGGCTAGATGCTTCACTTGGTGCACTTACAAATGTACTACATATTACTACTGCGAGTATTGATGGAGTTAAAGCTTTCATGACTTTGTCCTTTAGTTTTGATTGAAGTCATAGCTAATAACGGGGCAGGATTTAAATTGGATGCAAAAAAGTTAAATTAATTTTATATTTTGTTAAAAACTTAAATTGAGGATT
>NZ_AUTN01000156.1:0-8469 GCF_000497955.1 Pseudoalteromonas sp. TAE56 | reverse complement strand
ATGCCGTCTTCACCTACAAGTAGGGTGCAGCTTAAGTCTTCTTGGCGGTAACGCGTTTTTACTGTGCAGCGAGTGGTGCCTTTAGGGCCAATACGGTCTACCCAGTGAAGTTGGTTTGCGTTAAGACCGTTGCTGTATAGGCGAGGGTGATCTTTACCTTGCCCCACAATAAGTACATTTCGCTCAAGGTCTTTATCTACTACGTACCAAGGCTCACCAGAACCTTCCTTCATACCACCAATTAACAAGCCTTTGCGTTGTCCAAGTGTGTGGTACATTAAGCCTTCGTGCTCGCCTACGTTGTTACCGTCTGTGTCTTCGATAACGCCAGGTTGTGCTGGTAAGAACTTTTGTAAAAAGTCTTTAAATTTACGCTCACCAATAAAGCAGATACCTGTGCTGTCTTTTTTATCGTGAGTGATTAGGTCTTGCTCTTCTGCTATGCGGCGTACTTCTGGTTTTTCGATATCGCCTACAGGGAATAACGTTTGGCCAATATGTTCATAGCTTAGAGTATATAAGAAATAGCTTTGATCTTTATTGTTATCAAGTCCGCGACACATTACGTATTTGTCATCGCGAAGCTCACGGCGAACATAGTGACCCGTTGCAATAAAGTCAGCACCGAGTGCTTGCGCAGCAAATTCTAAAAAGGCTTTAAATTTAATTTCTTTGTTACACATTATATCTGGGTTAGGTGTGCGACCTGCTTTGTACTCTGCTAAAAAGTACTCAAATACATTGTCCCAATATTCTGCTGCAAAGTTAACTGTGTGAAGCTCAATGCCTAATTTGTCACACACTGCTTGCGCATCTTTTAAATCATCAGCGGCAGCACAGTATTCATCATTGTCGTCTTCTTCCCAGTTCTTCATAAACAGGCCTTCTACTTGGTAGCCCTGTTGTTGTAATAAATATGCAGATACAGAAGAATCAACACCGCCGGACATGCCAACAATGACTTTAATGTGACTATTTTCGCTCATGAATAATTTCGCTTATACAGATTGCTGTTAACTTGGAAAGGCCGCGATTATAGCATGTATTTTGTTTGTGCTTAAAGAGACTAAGGACGCAAAGAGGGGAATTAGTCAGTATTTTATTTATATAACAAATAGCAAACTAGACTTAAGCGCTTTATTAGGCTGTAACTTTAGTAATATTAAAGTGATCTTTACTAATAAATTAAGAGTATAGAATAATTCATGTAGTTATTGAGTTTTATTAATAGTATTTTTCTTTTAAAACTACTAGGGTAAATATACACTTAATAAAAATAAAATAGTGGTGAGTATATGGTTGTAAACCATTTTAAAGCCGCTTGAAATATAGTCAATGGAATGAATATATGAATTATGCCTATCAAATAAACAAGATAAATTCTTTAGTCGAGCATTACACACAAAAACCGGATTTTGTGGATAGCGAATTACTTTCTAGCAAGACGACAGAGTTTAAAAAATCAGCCTATAATCTTTTTTATGAGTTAATAAAACTAAAAAAAACCCATATTTACCAAGAACCAAATCATGTACATGAGTTATTTAGCTTAATTAAGGGCTCAACCGCTAAAAAGAACATTGAGCTAAAGGTACTTGATCATGTAGAGCACTGGTGGCTTGAATGGTATTTCGCTTTAGAAATGGACGAAAAGCTTAGTATAGAAAAAAGTGATATGCCAATGAGTTACTTACCTCAAAGTACACTCAACCCTATGCGCAAACATGAGATAAGTCACTACGCTAGGTTATTTACCGTTTTGCCAATGCCGGTATGTAATGTGTGTTCTAAGACGGGTGATATTTTGAAAGTTAATCAACGCTTTGTAGATGTTTTTGGTTATACAGTAGAGCATGTACCTAATCTTAAATTGTGGTGGGAAAAAGCGTGCCCAGATCCACAATATAGAGAGCTTGCAAAAAAGCTGTGGCAAGATTCACTTGAAAAGGCGCTGAATAATAATAACGATATACCTGCAAATAACTATCGAGTTTCTTGTCGTGATGGCTCACAAGTGATGATGGAAATTTCAGGAATTGATATAGGTGAAGAGTTTTTAGCTGTTTTTAATGATGCTACAGAGCGTTTAGAAGCAGAGGATATACTTAGGGATATGGCTTTTTTGGATGCATTAACCAAAATTGCAAACAGGCGTCGGTTTGATGAAAAACTAACACAAGAGTATGAACAATCAAAAGAATGCGAAGGCATGCTATCGATAATTATTATCGATATTGACTATTTTAAACAATTTAATGACCGGTATGGGCATGTAGCCGGCGATACGTGTTTATATGATGTGGCTCAAAAAATTGCTTCAACTGTTAGTCGCCCAGAAGATTTTGTGGCTCGATATGGCGGAGAGGAATTTGTTGTTTTATTACCTCAAACCGATAGGCAAGGGGCATTGTTTATAGCTGAGCAAATACAAAAGGCTGTAGAAAACTTAGCTATTGCACATCAGGATAGCTTTACCGGATTTTTATCTATAAGTATGGGTATTAATACCATCAGTGACTATACAAATAGTAATGAAGTCAGCTTTGTTAAAGCCGCTGATAACGCCCTTTATTATGCTAAAAAACAAGGACGTAATTGTATAGCGCTAAGCTCAGAGTAAATCAATTATAAATAGTTTCTAAGCTTAACGGTGGTCGATTCAAGCTGTCGTTAATGCACTTGAGCACTAAAGGGCTTCTAAGAGGTAATGATTTTATTTGCTCTAATGTATACCAGCTAGCGCTGATGATGTCGGAATCCATTGGTGTTGGTGCTTTTATATTATTAGGCGCTTCAAATAAAAAGCAGAATCGCAAATAGTGCACTGCGTTATCGGCATGCAAATTATAAACACCTAAAAACCCAATAGGCTCAAGCGTTAAGCCTGTTTCTTCTAGTAGCTCTCTGCTTGCAGCTTGTGCAAGTGTCTCATTTTGCTCTAAATGACCCGCAGGTTGATTGTAACAAATTTGCTTTGTAAATTTATCTCGCTCTTTTACAAGTAAAAACTCGTTTTGCTTTTTTACTATTGCTGCAACCGTGACATGCGGTTTATGCATCAACTACGCCCTTAATTACTTTGTATTCACCACAATTAATATCATCCAACGTATAGTTGCCAATGCTATAGCGGATGAGGCGAAGTGTAGGGTGTCCAATATGCGCGGTCATTCGACGAACTTGTCTGTTTTTACCTTCATTAATTGTAATACTTAGCCAAGTGGTAGGGATTGCTTTTCGCTCGCGTACAGGAGGATTACGAGTCCAAATTATAGGTTCATCAATTATTTTAACGTTAGCGGGGAGTGTAAGTCCGTCTTTAAGTTCTACGCCATTACATAAATCATTAATTGATTCGCTTGTTGGTTCACCTTCAACTTGTGCCCAGTAGGTTTTATTCGTCTTTTTATCAGGTGCCGTTAGGGTGTTTTGTAATTTTCCACAGTTTGTTAAAAGCAATAAACCTTCACTGTCTCTGTCTAACCTTCCTGCTGCGTAAACTTCTTTAATAGGGATAAATTCAGCAAGCGTTTTTCTGTCTGCGTCATCTGTAAATTGGCATAGCACATCAAACGGCTTGTTGAATAACACAATTTTTCTGTCTTTAGATGCTATTTGCGGCTTTATTTCTCTTTTACCAGATGGCGTTTTGTTAAGTGCACTGCGTGAATAAGTACGGCCTGTACTTCTTTTTGGCTTGGATTCAGTTACTTGATTATTGCCTGATTTAGATCTCATTATATGCACCTAGCTGGTTTTGGTAATCCGGCGATTTTTGTTGCTTGCTTAGCAGGGCCTTTAGGGAATAATTTATATAAATAAAGGCTATTACCTTTGTCTTCACCGAGTGCTTTTGCCATTGCTTTTACAAGCATCCGAATTGCTGGGCTGGTGTTATATTCAATATAAAAATCACGAACAAAGTTAATGACTTCCCAGTGTTGAACGCTAAGGGTAATGTTTTCTTGGATAGCAATTACAGGTGCAAGCTCCTTTGACCACAAAGTATGGTCAAGCAAGTAGCCTTGTTTGTCGGTTTCAATCTGTTGGTTGTTAAATTCAAGCATGAGTTACCACGTAATTGATTGATTAGTTGATAAAGTGAGTGCTACAAAGTCTTTATAGCTAATGGCTTTATCGTTATCTGCTAATTTTATTGCACGTACTTGCGCGTCTTGTTCAAGTATTAACAGTGTATCTGCAAATTGTCTAAATTGTTTTTTTGCAAAGCAGGCATCACCAACAAGTAGCACGTTATCGTCTGATAAAATTAAGTTTTCTAGCTGATTTGCCGAGTAATAGTTAAGCGGCTTTGAAAATATATGTAACGTACTCATAGGTTCACCACATGTTGCTGCGCTTTAATTAGTGTTTGTTGTTGGCTAAAGTTGAGTGCTTTTGCCTCTATGAGTAAATCATGTTTATTTAAACCATAATCAAGCAATGACTTTTCACACACGTAGATGTTTTCAACATCATAGATTTCGAGTGTTTTAATGTTTTTAAAAAAATCTTTTAAGCCAATATCGTTTGGTTGTTGATGCTTTTTTAAAGCCAAAACGGCGGGGCCGCTAAACAACCAACTCACATTTTGGTCAACGGCCGCAAATATCAATGTCATATCAAGTGCATCACGAATATTTAAATCGTCAAATGGGCTGCACTGACTCATTACTAATACGTTTATCATTTAAATTGCACCCATTTATCTGCGTCGCTTGCAAGCATTGCAAATTCAGCTAACCCTGCGACTTTAAATACACCTGTGTTTTTAATATCTAACCCGCGCTTTTGCGCGGCGGTAACACACAGCATTAAATTTAGTTTTTGATCAGCAAGTTGCTGCCAAAGTGCTGAAATTTGAAGCTCGTCTGAGGATAAATCAAAGTGGGTAGATGCATGATAAATACCTTGCTGGTATAAAAAAATAGCATCAATGGTGTGCCCTTGGGCTAAACATGCATTCGCAAATTTAACTATGCGTTGCGTGGTATCGTGATCGGATGGTGGTGTATGTAATGAAAGAACAAAGCGTGCCAAAACAATTCCAATAAAAAAGCCCCAATAAAGGGGCTATTTTAACAGAACTATTTAATTAGTCATCACTTGCGCCAAGTAGAGCAAGTAAAGAAGTAAATAAGTTATATACGCTTAGGTATAAAGACACTGTTGCGCGAATGTAGTTAGTTTCACCACCGTTTATGATTCGGCTTGTATCAAATAAAATCAAACCAGACATAATCAGTACAACTGCTGCATTAAGCACCATAAACATCAATGAACTGCCAATAAAAATATTAACGATGCTTGCTACAATCACAACGATTAAGCCAACAGTTAAAAAGCCACCCATAAATGAGAAGTCTTTTTTAGTATTTAGTGCATAAGCAGATAAACCAAAAAAGATAAGCGCTGTAGAACCTAAGGCTTGCATAATAAGCATTGGGCCATTAGGTAATGCAGCATAATGGTTAAGCAATGGACCTAAGCCTGCCCCCATTAAACCTGTGAAAGCAAAAACCCAAAATACACCAGATGCTGTATCTGCTTTTTTATTTACAACAAATAATAAACCGAACGAAACGAGTGTAAACACAATTCCCATAAAGTAAGGTAATTGTAGTGCCATTGAAATACCGGCTGTAACTGCACTAAATGCAAGTGTCATAGCTAGTAAAAAGTAGGTGTTTTTAAGTACCTTGTTTGTTTCAATGGTAGACATTACCGGTTTCGCGGTATTGTACGATTGATTAAACGCCATTGTAGAGCTCCTTTAAGTGAAACGTGTGTGTTTCGATAATTTAACTAAAATTAGATTACCAACTCTTATATGTTTGGGCAAACCTTTGTAGATCAATAGAGTTAAATATTTAAATAAAAGTATATTGATGGCTAAATTAAAAACATTTTGTTTTAACTTTAAACAAATCAATTGTTTTTTAGGCACTTAAACAATTAATTAAAAAAAAAGCTTCACAAAAGGGATGGGTTTCCCTATTATGCAGGCCGTGCGGAGAGATGGCAGAGTGGTCGAATGCACCGGTCTTGAAAACCGGCATGGGTTTATAGCCCATCTAGGGTTCAAATCCCTATCTCTCCACCACTTATTTAATAAGTGTGTGGTAATTAAAATATCATTCATTTAAATAGTTATTAGTACACTCTTACTTTTAACTTAGCAGTATCGGAGAGATGGCAGAGTGGTCGAATGCACCGGTCTTGAAAACCGGCATGGGTTTATAGCCCATCTAGGGTTCAAATCCCTATCTCTCCACCATATAACAAAATAGCCCGCTAATTTAGCGGGCTTTTTTGTGCCTGTAAAATAAATAACTACGGGTAGAAATAGCGCGATTTATCATCATAAATTACGACCATAGTCTCTATTTCTAAGCTTTAGATCTTGGTGCATGCTTAATACATTAAAATTTATACTCTGTATTAAGGATTATTAGATGAAACATCAACTCGCAAAAAGCGTCGCGCTTTCATTATTGTCCCCGGTAATTATTGGCAGCTTGTTAGGATTGTATTACGCACTAACGCTACAGGGTGATTTCCTATCCGTATTTTTTCAACTTTTGATGACTGCTATCTCAAATGCGCATATTGTAGGTTTAACAATGGCGGCTTTTGTCGTGCCAGGATATTTACTTATGTTTAAGTATTCTAAAGTTAATTATTCAGGTGTATTAACCCTTGGTTTGTTAGGTGGCGCTATATTCAGTTACTTATTAAGTGCATCAACTGGTGAGATATTTTTGATTAATAGTGTTATGTCAGCATTTGCTGCTGGACTGTTTTTATTTGGTCTTCGTAAATCGGTAAAAAAATAATCGCAGCATTATTAACCAAGCACGCTGATAAACGGTGCAATTTCCTTTTTTTTACCTCCAAAAGGTTCCAATTTTTCACGACAAAGAGTACCTTTAGCTACTGTATGTTTAATAAGAAGTAGTTTGGTATGCAAAAGCACGATTTTTACCAGTCATTAGTTAAGCAAACTGAATCGCTGATAGCTGGTGAATCTAATGTAATTGCCAATTTGGCAAACATAAGCGCGCTGTTATTTACCTCTTTAGAAGATGTAAATTGGGCGGGCTTTTACTTTATGGATTCTCCTACTGAATTAGTACTTGGCCCGTTTCAAGGTAACCCCGCATGCATCCGTATTCCCGTTGGGAAAGGGGTATGTGGAACAGCTGCGGCAACCGCAGAAACACAATTAATTGAAGATGTTCACGCTTTTGACGGGCATATAGCCTGCGATGCAGCGTCTAATTCTGAAGTAGTTGTACCTATCATGAAACATGGTAAAGTATTCGCAGTACTAGACATTGATAGTCCAAGTATTGGCCGATTTGATGCTGATGATAAAGTTGGCCTTGAAGCATTAGTGAAATGCTTAGAGGCGAGCATGTAATGAAAGATTTGCTAAATGTTCAAGACTACCTATTTGCTGTGCAAGATGTTGGCGATTGGGAAGGCGAAGAAGAGCATGTAGCGGAAACGCTCAATGATTTAATTCATATTGCATGGGATCGTCTTCCAGATGATTCAGAATGTGAATTTATTGATGAAACAATTAATGGTATTTGGGAACACCTTCGGGGTGATATGGCTGTAATAGAAGCCGATTTCGAAGAGTTGGTCGACTGGGTAACACACTACGTCGATTCGTCCCTTGATGAAAAGATGTGAAAAATAGGTTCTAAAATGGAAACCACAAACAAGCTAAAAGATATTAATGAAGTGTTGGAATTTTTATATCAAGAATTCCCACAATGTTTTAAACAAAAAGATGGCATCAAGCCGCTTAAAGTAGGTATTTTTAAAGATATTGCTGAGCGTATTGAAGGGTCTGAAAAAGTAAGTAAGACTCAAGTTCGTCAAGCGCTTAGAAAATACACGTCTAATTGGCGTTATTTAGAAGCTGTGACTAAGTCAGAGTTTCGTATTGACCTTGATGGTAATCAAGGTGAAAAAGTTGAGCAAGAGCATATCGACCATGCACAAAAAGCATTGGAAGAAAGCCGTGCTAAAATGGCAAAACGCAAAAAACAACAGCGTCCACGCCAAGATTCTGATTCTAAATCTTTCAAGAAAAAACCAGCTCATGCTAGTAAAGCAGGCGATAAAAACGCACCTGCAGCTAACAAACCTGCTAAAGCAGCGCCGGCTAAACGTTCAGGAAAAATTGAACCTTTACCAGCAACTGAGGTCAAGGTTAATAATAAGGTTAAGGTTAAACTTGGCCAAGCACTTGTAAACGCAGTAATCACTGAAGTGAACAAAGATGATGTTCATGTTGAATTAGTTACAGGCATGCAAGTTAAAACCAAAGCTGACAGCTTATATATTGTTTAAGTTGTAAATAAATTAAGGAGTTGTGTATGAGTAAAAAGTTTACGCTCATTCCGTTAGTTGCTGCCCTGTTTTCAGGTTCATTATTTGCTGCTGTTGAAGCCG
>NZ_AUTN01000155.1:0-31027 GCF_000497955.1 Pseudoalteromonas sp. TAE56 | reverse complement strand
GCTAGCCCCAGCCTTAGCTGCGGGTAACTGTGTAATACTAAAACCAGCAGAGCAAACCCCTGCCTCTATTTTAGTGCTGATGGAAGTGATTGGCGACTTATTGCCAGCGGGCGTACTCAACGTAGTTAATGGCTTTGGAAAAGAAGCAGGTGAAGCTTTGGCTACCAACACCCGCATTGCTAAAATCGCCTTTACGGGGTCTACCCCAGTGGGTTCACATATTTTAAAATGCGCCGCCGAAAATATTATTCCGTCAACGGTAGAGCTAGGTGGTAAGTCACCCAATATTTTCTTTAGCGATGTAATGGACAAAGACGACGCGTTTTTATCTAAAGCAATAGAGGGCGCAATATTGGCCTACTTTAACCAAGGTGAAGTATGTACTTGCCCATCGCGACTATTTATTCAAGAAGATATTTACGAGCAATTTATTGAACGCATTTTACAGCGTACAGCACAAATTAAACGCGGTAACCCGCTAGATACCGAAACCATGGTAGGTGCGCAGGCGTCTAAAGCGCAATTCGATAAAATATTAAGCTACATCGAAATTGGTAAAAAAGAAGGTGCCGAAGTACTTACTGGTGGTAACGTAGAGCAGTTAAGCGATGATCTTAACGGCGGATATTACATTCAGCCTACGCTATTAAAAGGCACCAACGACATGCGGGTATTCCAAGAAGAGATTTTTGGCCCGGTTATTTCAATGTCGACCTTTAAAGACGAAGCCGAAGCGTTGGCACTTGCCAATAGCTCTGAATTTGGTTTAGGCGCCGGTGTATGGAGCCGCAACATGAACCAAGCGTATCGTATGGGGCGTAAAATTGAGGCAGGCCGTGTATGGACTAACTGCTACCACATGTATCCGGCTCATGCCGCGTTTGGCGGCTATAAAAAATCAGGTATTGGTCGCGAAAACCACAAACTCGCACTGGGTCACTACCAACAAACTAAAAACCTATTAGTAAGCTACAGCGAAGATCCGCTCGGCTTCTTTTAATTTTAAGTACAAAGTTAAAATAAACAACCGTTAAGTAATGACAGCGCTGCATATTTGCAGCGCTTTTTTGTACATTGATTTAATTAATTTAAAACGACTCAACCGCGTTATCGCTCTTAGCACTAGGATAGTGCGTACCATGAAATTACATAAAAGTTGTAACCCATACCCATTGAAGGTAAGCATCAATCGTGTTTTTGCACACTTTTATTATATGTGTTCTTTTTTCAGTGTTAATAAAGGGTATTTCATACAAGCTAAATTTATAACTAATAACTGTATAAATTGGCAATAGTTGCGGCTTTGTCGGATAACATTATTAAAAGTCGTTTTGGGGCATTTTAACAAAGGCAGTTTTATAACACACGTAATTACTTGTTTACATTAGAGTTGTTTGATGGAACTATTAAGCTATGTAATATACGCCGTTTTGGGGTGTTATAAACCCCCAAAGTGGTGTTCAATAAGCTGTTATGCCCATAAGGAGAAGATAGACCAAAATGGATACGTCTGAACTAATAGAACTTTTTGGAAAGAATATTGATTCCAATGAAGTGAATGATTTTTTAAAAAAATATCCATCATTTAAAATTGACAGACCTGATTGTGGTACTCAATACGTTGAATCAAAAGAAGAAGGTGTAGATCTATTGTTCGAGCCAGATGATGGAACTCAAGGTGGTAAAACAAAACACCTGAGAAATTGCCAAAGTATATTTCTATATTCTCAAGGCATGGATGATCATGAGCAATATTCCGGGAAAATACCATTAGGGTTTATTTTCTCAGATTCTCGGCAAGCACTTATAAATAAATCTACTCCAGAAAGAACATGGAAAATTGGTAAAGGTGAGGTTGAGGTTAGTTTTCCTAACCCAAGTCATGATAGGTGGGACTTAGGTGATAAATATTTATCAGCCCATTACAGCAAGAAAACGGGTGCTATCATGTACTTTATATTTAGTCGAAAAAAGGCATAACAAGTTGCTGCAAACGGACTCCGCAAGCTGTCACGATTTTTGCGGAGCAAAAATACATGCCAACTTGCTACGCAGGTGAGCAAGGCGTTATATGCCTAAAATAGTCATTAGTATAATATCTAACATGGTACATCTTTTGCTTTAATATCAAATATCTATTAATGCACGAGGAGTTTAATATGAATATTTCAAATGTAGGGCAAAACTATTCCATTACGACAGCATCTAGCGGCAATAAAATGCCGACTGAATCTATTGCTGTAGAAAAAAACATAAACCAAAATAATTCACAACCTACAAAGATTGATATGAGAAACATATCAATTGATGAAATTAATACATTAATTAAATCAGGGGAAAGTGCTTTACTTGATGTGGTGCCATTTATACCATTAAATGTTCTTGAACAATATAATAATGATCCCGAAAAAATAGGTAAAATCAAAGTAGACTTAATTGGGCAAGTTGAAAAATCTATAGATTTTAAAAAAAGCATTGGTGAGAATACTGACTTTTTATCAGGTGTTTTAAATAAATTTAAAGATCTTGACGGTAAACAGCTAAATGGAAAGGTTGATATCTTAGCATAATACGGCATCTAACAAGCAAATAAACTAGGACAAAAAACAGTTGGCTTTTTGCTCCTTCGTCGCCATTTTAGCCAACAATTTTTTGCCTGTTATTTGGGCGTTAGTTACCATCATGAATCGAACTCATTTAGCACTTGTATTCACATTAGGAATATTCTTTTTGCCCATCATATTCTTAATTTGGGACGAAAATGTTGATCCTCCTTTTATTTCAAATTCAATATATGACTTCTTGGTATATAAGCTAATCCCAGTATTGGCAGGCATATTAAGTATTATATTCTTTGCCTTCTCGTATAGGAAATATAAAAGCTGTAGTCACTATCAACAACAAATGAAACATCAATTTGAAGACCAAGGTAAATTTCGCTCAACGTTAGGTATGATTTTTTTACCTGTTTTAGTATATGGTTGGATTTGGGCTGCTATCGGTGCTCCAATCAAATTATGGGCTTATTATTCTGTGAATGAATATTGGTCAAAAGAGTACCATTTAAGTAAGGTTGAGAGTTGTGGTAGTGATTATGAATATGAGTGTACTCGCCTCACTTTTTTAGACTTAGATAGCAATAATAAACACTCTGTTAGATGGTACTATGATAAATCATCATTGATGAAAGTTAGAAATAAAAATATAAATGTCATCGGTGAACAAGGTTATTTCGGTTATATTATCAATGGACTGGAGTGGTAACTAACAACACGCCCTGAGGTGGACGACTAGTAAAATTCAGCCATTTTATTGCCTCTGAATGAGGCGTTATATTTTTAGGTGAAGTATGTCAGATTTCGAAAGAATTCAATATGGTGTAATTCAAGACCAACTTTGTGAAGAGATGCGATGGGATGCAGCAAGTAGAGAGTCAGCACTGGAACAGTGCATATATTTATTTGTTGAAGGAGAAAGTGAAGAAGGCGCTTTTAGGATTTTGTTGGAAGAAGGTTTAGGGATTAACTTTTCTGACTACGGTGTCGTTATCGCTAATTACAATGGTATAGGTAATTTAAAGCATGTAATCAGAATAATGAACCAAACATTGAGCCACGATCGCCCAATGATTTTTACTTTTGACGATGACGACCCATCTAAAGTTCCAGCAAAAAACACTTTGCCAAGTAACGTTCATTTGTTCAAAGTTCCTTGTACACCGACAGTTACTTTATCAAATGGGTTACAAGGCGGTTCCTTTGAAGAGTCTTTTAAGTCTTGTGACTTTATTGATGCATGTTTTGAAACGAACTTTTTAAAAGCTAACCCTCAGATTTCCAAACAAAGCTTTATTAATGTATTCGACAAAACTAAGCCGTTTTATGCTCAGATTGTAAAATTCTTAAAGGCTCAAGGGTTGTCGATATATACTTTATCTAAGCCTGAAATAGCGGAGAATATGGCAGTGTCCTGTACTCCGGAACCAGATACATATGTAAAACTGGCAGATTTAATTCAACAAATACGAACTCAAAATCCAGTAAAAGTAAAAATATAACAACACGCCCTGAGGTGGACAGCAAGCACTAAAGCTCACTTTCCACCGCAAATTTTAACAGCGGTGATCCCTTACTTTTCAATGCGATTAAGTAAGTTGATTCATCGTAGGGCGTATGTGTTTTCCAGCACCTAAATAGTATTCTTATCCACTTAAATGCTAATGATCTGATGATGGTATTATGGGGTTTTCCTTTGGCTTCTTGCTGCCGATAATATGCTTTTGCCCAAAATGAATAACGCACAGATAATCCTGCCCATTCGACAAATTTTTGCTTTAAAATTTAGAAATTATACAGACATCCTTAAAGTTTTCACCTGGCGTATTCATAGAGTATTTTATTTATACCAATCTACATCAAAGGGCTTTTAAGTAGATTGGCATTGTGTAAAGTGCAATATAGTTGTTTTTACTTGTTTTTAAACGGCATGATGAGTAACCCCCACAGCGAGGCGTTTTGCTTAGCACTTGGGTATTCAACCAAACCTATATCTATTTCTGCGTCGACTTTTTTGGCCTCACTTTTATAGCTGCCAAAAAGTTTGTCCCACCAAATTACGCTAAACCCATAGTTTGAGTTTGTTTCACTCACTACTTTACTATGGTGAATGCGGTGCAGTATTTGCGTCATTAATATAAGGCGTAGTGGCTTTTCAATGGCGTTTGGTAGGCGTATGTTTGCATGGTTAAACAAGGCGAGTCCATTTAACGCGATTTCAAATATAAGTACGGCAATGGCGGGTACGCCAAGTGCAGTAACTGCAATGAGTTTTATAACTATGCTGAGCACAATTTCGATGGGGTGAAAGCGCAGGCCTGTACTGGTATCTACGTGCGCATCGGCGTGGTGTACGCGGTGCAAACGCCATAATAGTGGCACTTTATGAAACAATCTGTGCTGCCAATAAATGAGTATATCGAGCAGTACAAGGCTTAGCACTATGGTTACTATGCTAGGTATGGCTAGTTGGTTAAATAAGCCAATGCTGTGCTCTTGATTATAAAGTGCTACTGCGGTTAAACCAATAGGTACGGCTAAGCGCGCAATCACAGATGAGGCAAACACTAAGCCAAAATTTGCAAACCAGCGAGTGCTGCTTTTAATGGGCGATTGCCTTGCGGGTTGTCGCCATTCAAGCAGCATCATTATGCCTAAAATGCTAAAAAAGCAACCGAGTCGCCACCAAACTTCGTTAGTCATTATTATTTATAACCTCATTGGCTTCTTGCTGTTTAAGTGTGTGGTAGCCGCCATGTATACGGGTAAATATGGTAATGGCGCAGGCTACAGCAAATGTGCCGGCGAGGAGGGCAAAGTGCTGCGGCCAAATACAAAAGGCTATAAATAGCGCTATTGTTTCTGTGCCTTCGGTTAAGCCATTTAAGTAGTAAAAGCTTTTGTATTTAAATTGTGGTTTTTCGAGTTTAAACTTTTCAGCGGCTATGGCAAAGGCTAAAAAGCTTGAACCCGTGCCAATAAATGCAGCGAGTAATATAGCGCCTGCAATGGCGTTTTGTTCGGGGTTTGCCAAAATAAAGCCAAGCGGAATGGCCGCGTAAAATAAAAAGTCGAGTGTAATATCTAAAAAGCCGCCGGCGCTTGAGCTTAAATTAGCATGGCGTGCTAGTGCGCCGTCAAGCCCATCTAAAATGCGATTTAAAACAATAGCAGCTAATGCGCCGTACCACATTTCAAAAGCAAGTAATGGCACTGCGAGCAAGCCAATTAAAAAGCCAAATACCGTTAGCTGATCGGGTGTTATGCCGCGCTTATGTATCAGCATTACCACAGGCTTTAACAGTGGCTTTATTACAGGGGTGATAAATTTATCTAACATAGGGAGCCTTGTGCGCTTAAAGTACAGTATTTAAGGTGAAAAGTTTACCGTTTGCAGCGTCGTGATCGCTATGATCGTGCGTTACCATAATGGCAGGCAGTTTATGTTGGCGTATTTGGCTAAACACCAATTCACGAGTATCAACGCGCAGTTGCGTGTCGAGCTTACTAAAAGGCTCATCGAGTAAAATAGCTTTTGGCTCACTTAATAATAGTCGTAATAGCGCAACGCGCGCTTGTTGACCGCCCGACAAGCTATCGGGATGGCGATTGGCCATTCCTTTTAAACCAACTTGCTCAAGTGCGTGTTCTATTTTTTCAAGGCGTTGTTTTTTATTGCCTTTGGGCATTGCAAAGGCAATGTTACCAGCAACAGTTAAATGCGAAAACAATAAAGCGTCTTGATAAAGCACTCCAATATGGCGCAAGTGTGGAGGGGTGTTATCGATATTTTGACCATTAAGCCACACCTCTCCATTGGCCTTAAAGCTACTTGGTAAAGTACCCGTAAGCCAATTTAATAAGCTTGATTTACCACTGCCTGATGGGCCCATAATAGTCAGAATTTCACCGCCATTAACTTGCTCGTTTAAGCTAAGTAACAGTTCATTTTGGCGATAAAGCTGACAATTTTTAATCTGTAACGATGACTGCATTAAAAAACCTTAACCCTGATAGTGTTAAACATGGGTGCTTTACATATGTGCACGTTTAAACACGTGCACTTTTGAAAAAATATTTAGGTAAACCCCATGCCAGTATAAATCCAATAAGCGGTAACACCATTTGCATAATAGCGTACACGGCACTGGTGCGTCTGCTTGCGCCATTGGCAAGCGTAACAGCTTCGGTTGTTATTGTGGCTATACGNCCCGCCGCCAGCTAAAAGCGTGGGGAGGTATTGTCCAAAACTAATAGCTAAGCCCAGTGCGGCTGCAATTAAAATAGGGGCAAACAACTGTGGTAGTTTTACTTTAAAAAACACCTTACATGGCGCTGCGCCTAAGCTTGCTGCAACATGAGCGAAACGAGGGTCTAAACGTCTATAGCTGCTCGCAAGTGACAAAAACACATAAGGCAGCACAAATAATAAATGCGTAAGTACTACATTAAAAAATGCGGCTTGGTTATTTACCAATTGTTGTATCCATACTAGCCCAAATAAAAAGGCAATACTGGGCACTAATAACGGTAAGTAAATAATTAAACTGGTAAAACGAGAAATAGGTTTATCACTCAACTGCTCTGATTCTAAACACAATAAAGTAAGAATAATGGCAAATAGCGTGGTTACTAAACCGATTGCTAGCGTATTAAAAAGCGGGCTGCCCATTTGCATTAGCGCACTTTTAAAATGCAGTAGTGTAAATTGTTCAGGCATTGCATCTGGAAAGCGCCAAAAACCTGCAACCGACCACATAACTAAACCAATAAGCGACAATAGTATAAAGCTAATTACTAATGCGGTGAGTACGACCGTTATTTTTTGCCAATAAAATCCGCCGTATTCACGCACCCCATTAGTGAGCGAGTCGCTAAATAATACTTTTATGGCTTTTTCTCCGGCAAGCCAAAGGGCTAACAACCCGCCTGTAACAGCCAGTTGTAATAAAGCACCTGCTGAGGCTTTAATACGCAGGTTTAAATCAACATCGTTAAACCAATGCATTATTGCAACGGCCAACGTGGGTGGTGTATTTGGGCCTAAAATGAGTGGCATTTCTACACTGGCACTTGCATAGGCAAGCACGGCTAAAAGGGGTAAACGCAGCAGCGGATAAAGACTTGGCAATATTACTTTAAAAAAGGCGGTCATTGGGCAATAACCCAAGTTAAGCGCAACCTTATGTTGTTGGCGTAATTTTTTGCCAAGCTCAGGTTGAGCAAGTACGCCCAGTGCCATTAATAATAAAAAGGGAAGCTCTTTGAGTGTTAAGCCTAAAATAATACTAATACCGAATGAATCATGCGGAAACATGCCGTTTGGCGCAAGTTCCCAGCCGCTTAACCAAGGCGACGCTAAGCGTGAAATCATACCTGAAGGGGCAATTAAAAACCCCACCGCAATAGCGGCGGCGGCATGAGGTATAACTAATATAGGGCTCAATAAACGCTGAATTCGGTTAAGCCACGGGCTGTTAAAAAACGCAGCTAAAATCATTAAGGTAATGATAAATGCAAGCAAAGTACTTATTAAGCCTGTTGCGACGCTTAAGGTAACCATTTGGGTAAGGCCAGGTGTTTGCCAAAGGGCATTAAAACCTTGCAAGCTAAACGTTGTTTGCTCAAGTACGGGCGCATAACCAAAGGCAGGCAGCAATACGCTAATTAAGCCACCAAGTACGGGTAATATAAGTAAAGCGAGTAAAAATCGCGGGCTAAATTTTACAATGCGCGTAAACATATCGGTGCTGCACTGCGTTGTTGCTTTGGTATTTACTGGTACACTTTTTGAAATAACGCTCATTGGCTTACTCCATAACGGGTTTGCCAACCTTGCATAATGGCGTTTACCCAGCTTGGATGAGGTTCGCTCAATGTGCGTTTAATACTGTTTAAAGGCAGTGCACTTGGATGCGGTTTAGCTGTTTTAAATAAGGCTTGCTGATCAGGTGTTAACGTTGATTGAATAAGTACGCTTTTATCGCCCCATATATGCGCTTTTTGTTTTTCAGCTTGCGCCTCAGGGCTCATTAAAAAATTAGCCACTAATTGCGCACTTTGCTGGTGGCTTGCATTGTAAGGGATTGCCACGAAATGGGTATTACTTAAACTGCCATCACTCATTGCATAGCTGCGAATGCTGTTTGGTAAATCATAGCGTTTTACAGCAGCCGGTACTTCTGGTGCAGAAAAAGTAAAGGCTAAACTCAACTCTGTATCGTCTACTAAGCGGCGCATTTGAGCACCACTTTGCATAAAATGAGTGCCACCACACCAAAGAGTTGGGTGTAATTTATCTAAAAAGTCCCACAGTGGGTTTAACACTTGCGCTGTATTTTTAGTTGTAGCTGGTTGGTTTAGCTGCGCTTTAATGTTTTCGCTGCTTTGCTGGTGCAGTACAACTAAGGCGTATTTTAAAAAGCTCATACCTAAAAAGTCAGGCGGCTTTGGGTAGCTAAAGCGACCAGGGTTTTGCGCGCTCCAGTTTAATAATTCGTTTAATGTCGTCGGCAATTTATTGTTTGCCTTACCATTTATTGCAATGCTGTCGTAATAAAATGTAAGTGACGCTTGCCCCCATGGAGCCTCCATACCATTGGTAGGTAAACCAAAGTCAAAGGTTACTGCAGGGTTATTAGCTGGATCGGTTAATGCAAAATAGGGGAGTTTATTAGCCCATTGTTTTAAAAGCAGAGAGTGCTCACTCATGGTGGCAAAGTTAGCCCCGTTGATCCACATTAAATCTACGCTGCCTTGGTTGTTATTGTTTGCTGATTTTTCGGCAAGTACACGGCTTACTGCTTCGCTGGTATCGCTTAATTTTACATGCACTAGGTTAATGTTGTACTTAGTTTTAACTTGCTGCGCTGCCCATTGAATATAGGCATTTATTTGCGCGTCGCCGCCCCATGCATAAAAGTATACATCTTGATTGCGACCAAGTGTTTGAACTTGTTGCCAGCGAGATCCCTGTTGTGTGTTAATTACTAAATTACTTTTACTATTTGAGTTAATAGCGGGATTAGCAAACGCAGTGCTCGAAAAAACAGCTAAATTTACGATTGCAAAAACGCAAAACGCGACACAGCAAAAGCTGTATCGCGTCAGTGTTTGCCAAAACTTAATGGCGAACATTTAAATCCCAGTTGTAGTCTAAAAATTTAACTTTCATGTCATCATTCTTAAGTGCTTTTTGCTGAGCGGGTATCAGTTTAAGGGCATCAGGATACTGCAAGAAAAACTGCTGTAGCGTGTTTGCACCTCTAAAGCCTTTTTCAAAGTCATCGCCGTACCACTTAAATATTGAAGACACGCTTAGCGTATTTTCTTGAGCCATATTACGTGTCATATCTGATAAAAAGCGCACCGTTTGCTCTTGCAATTGGCTTTCTAAATCAGTGGCTGTATACGCTTCCTCTCGAAGCGCTGGACAACCAATACTCGCGCAATTTACCGCAAAGTGAATGCGTGGGTCGTTGTATTTACCGCTACCACGTATTAAACCATGCTCAATATCATCAAGGCTGCGAGTTTTGCCAAGTAATGGCACAAACTCTTTACTCCATGGTGAGCTAAAAAAGCTCCCTAAGTCTTTAATTGATTTAAGATCTGGGTACTTTGTCAATATAAGTTCAACAGTCCACGCATTATAAGCATTGATTAAAAAAGCGAGTTGCTTAGGCTTTTCCCATGCGTCAAATTCGCTTTGCGTTACAGCCGTTAACGAATCTAAANGTTTTTAGCTGTGCATGCTCACGTTTTATGGCAGCGTAATCAACCTCAGTACTGTGATTATGGTTAATAGCAACAACATGCTTATTTAACAATGCATTCCAGCTATCGTGCATGTTTTGGGCTTGGGCCGAAAATGACGTTGTAAACGATGTTACAACTAAAGCCGAACCAAGTAGTAATGCTTTTAGAGGTGTTTTAAACATAATTAACCTCGACGCCAAGTATGGTATTTTTCGAGCAAGTTAAGCACTTTTTCAGGTGCATGAGCGCGTTTCCACTCGCCTGCTGCGTACTTATTACCTTCAGCCCAAGTAGGATAGCTGTGTATAGTACCGAGTATTTTATTAAGGCCTAAGCCGTGTTTCATTGCCAGTACAAACTCAGCAATCAAATCGCCAGCGTGTTCAGATACCACAGTAACACCGAGTATTTTGTCTTTGCCTTTGGGTGTAATCACTTTAATAAAGCCTTTTGTAGCGCTGTCGGTAATTGCACGGTCTAGCTCTTCAAATTCAAAGCGAGTAATTTCGTAATCTATGCCTTTATCTTTTGCGTCTTGCTCGTTTAAGCCAACACGTGCTACTTCAGGGTCAATAAATGTAGTCCACGGAATAACGCGGTAATCTACTTTAAACTTTTTAAGGTGACCAAATAAACCGTTTACCGCTGCGTACCAACCTTGATGGGCTGCCACATGTGTAAACTGGTATGGACCTACAATATCGCCTGCTGCAAAAATATTTGGGTATAGCGTTTCCAAGTATTCGTTAGTTACAACAGTACGGTTTGTTTCTATGCCCAGCTCTTCAAGGCCATAACCTTTAAGGCGCGCACTTCTACCAACGGCACATAATAGCTCGTCATATTCAATATCTATTTCTTTGTCGTCATGCTTAACAACAATATATTTTTTACCATCGCGAGTTTCACAGCGAAGTGCTTGGTGCGATGTTAAAATATTAACGCCACTTTCGGTTAACGCTTCGTGAGCAAAAGTAGACACTTCAAGGTCTTCTTTGATCATGATGCGTTCGCTCATTTCAATTTGCGTAACACTTGAACCTAAACGTGCAAAGCTTTGTGCTAATTCGCTACCAATTGGACCGCCACCTAGTACTACCAATTTTTTAGGTGCCTCATCCAGCTCTGCAAATTTATTCCACAATGTATCGCTTGTTACATAGCCTGTTTCTTCAATGCCAGGTAGTGGCGGTACAAATGGGCGTGCGCCAGTTGCAATCACAATAGTACGAGCGGTGAGTGTTTGCGTGCCACCGTCGTTAAGTTTAATTTCTACAGTCCACGGGTCTATTAATTTACCGTAACCTTTTACAACATCTACGCCTAAGTCGGTGTAGCGCTCAACACTGTCGTGTGGTGCTACATCTGCAATTACTTTGTGTACACGTGCCATTACTTTTTTGAACGAAAACTGCGGTGTTGCGTTTTCTAGACCGTAGTTTTCACCGTGGCGAATTTGCTCTGCAATTTTAGCACTTTTAATAACGGCTTTACTTGGAACACAACCGTAGTTTAAACAGTCGCCGCCCATTTCGCCCGCTTCAATAAGGGTTACTTTTGCTTTAACAGCAGCAGCAATATAACTTGTTACCAAACCACCTGCGCCTGCACCAATAACAATCATGTTACGGTCGAATTTTTTAGGCTTAGTGTAGTTTTTGTATACGCGACGTTTTTTAAACACGTTTAAGATTCCTTTAGCAATGAATGGGAAAATGCCCAATAAAGCGAATGATAAGATTAAGTTGAATGATAAAATTCCAGATAAGCTCTCTATTTGCGCCAGTTGCGTACCTGCATTAACAAATACAAATGTACCGGCGAGCATACCTGCTTGGCTTACCCAGTAATAAGTCCATGACTTTATTGAAGTAACACCCATTAATAGGTTTATTAAAAAGAACGGAAACACCGGCACTAAACGAAGAGTAAATAAGTAAAATCCACCTTCTTTTTCAACGCCTGCATCAATTGCAGCTAAGCGCTCAGGAAAGCGTTGTTTAATAGTGTCGCGTAGTAAGTAACGCGATACTAAAAAGGCAAGTGTTGCGCCAATAGTTGATGCAAAAGATGCAACCAATAAGCCTTCAACTAAACCAAACAATGCACCTGCTGCAAGTGTTAAAATAGCTGCGCCTGGTAACGAGAGAGCTGTTACAACTACATACAATAAAAAGAATCCACCAATAACTAATAGCGGTGACTGCTCTTTGTATTGGTTAAACTGATCCATCGACCCTTTTAAGCCATCAAGCGTAAGTAGTTGGTGTAAGTCAAAATGAAAGAACAGGCCGACGGCGGCCGCTGCAATCAATAATAAAAATATTTTTTTAATCATGTTCTCTCTCAAACCGCTCTTAAAAATTATGGGTTAGTGTTAATTTTGCGTTTATTGGCAATTCAGGAAATGCCAATGTTGCGCCAAAGTAACCGCCTTCAAATACTGGGCGCCAGTTTTTTTGATTCGTTACGTTGTTCACATCTAACCGTAACTTGGTACTAGGCGTAAAAGCATAGCTAGTATTTACGTTTAGTGTGTACTGATCACGAATTTTTACCGTCGCCAAAAAGTCTAATGGGTAACTCTTTGTATATAGACCTGAAAAACCCGTTTGCCATTTCGAATTAATTGAATAATTTCCGTTAAAGCTGAAAGATTGCTCAGGGATGCCCTGCACACGGGTGTTTGAAGGTGCAAAAGCGGTAAAGCTAGGTGCGCCAACACTGGTACCTTCAATAATATCTGGACGTGAGTTGTCAAATGCATCAGCTACTTGAGCCGAATCTTGACTACTTGCAGAATTATCGTAGCGAGCGTCAATATAGCTGTAGCCAGCACTTAGCCAATAAGGGTAGGCGTCATAAAATACTTGGCTTTCAAAGCCGGTAGTACGAATGCCAGTGTTACTACCATCACGATTACGTAAACTACGACGTTGGCTAAATACGGCTCCATCGGCGTACCAATCGCTGTTAGTTGGTGCGTATTTTAAACCAAATTCAACTAAGGTATTTTCGGTTGAAAAATTTTGTGCGCTAATTGTGTTGTCGCCACCAAGAGACGTGCCGCCAGCCATGCTATTTGATGTGGCTTCGTTGTAACTTGCTGCACCATAAGTGGTGTAATCACCATTCAATCGGTAGTTAAAGCTTATTTGCCCCGAATGTAGCTTATCGTTAATGCTATCACGAGCTGCAATTTCACCCTCTGGCGCTATTGGGTCGTGCGCGTCTACGTCATAAAAATCAATGCGGTAGCCAACACTTGTATGAAACTTATCAGTCCAATCTGAGTCTTGTTGAATAGCAAAACCTGTTTGCCATGAACGCGAATCGGTCGTGTCTGATAGGTTAAAGTCGCCGCTACCATCGTTATTAATATCGTACTGACCACCTGGAGATACAAATACACCTGGGCTAATTTCAATTAAACGCGCTTGTTGTTCACTTGTTAAAGGTATACGGCGGTTTGAAAGTGGGCCTGTTAAGTCAATAGGCAAGTCTGCTTCTGTTGTAAATTGGCTGTAGCCTAATACGCGGTTATAACGCACATCAAATGCAAAAATTGTTTGCTGGTCGCTATTCCAAAGATAGGTAAGCTCGGTACGGTTTTGCGCCGTGTCTGCACCATCTATAATTTCAACAAAGCTATTTTGTGCAATTTCTTCGCGTTGTAAGTGCTGAAAATACGTAATGTTTTTTATTGATGCATTGCTAGAAAGTTCACGCTTATAAATACTGTGTAGTAAATAGGTAGTAGCTTCGTTTTGATTATCAGGGTCGGTAAGTACTGTACTGCGATCAATTTTAACTTGTCCAGTAGGTGAGATTATTGAACCTGCTGCTGGTACGGTACTACCGTTTGCTTGCACGCCTTGACCGGTAATATAAAGGCCGTTATCTATTAGCGCTTGAGTAGGGCGGTTAATACCGGCGTTATCGGTAAATTCAACTTGGTATAATTCAAAGTTAATATCCCAGCTGCTTTTGTCATCGGGTAATACACGTAATGATGCAAATAAGCTGTCGCTTTTAGTTCCCGAAAAATCGTAGTAACTGCCGTTATCAATATGTTCAGCGCTTACTCTAAAACCTACTTTATCTTTTACAATGGGTGCACTGTAATCAACTAAAACACTGTATTGATCCCATCGACCTGCAGATACAGTTGCTTTGCCTTTGCTTTCATCCGTAGATGCTTTTTTAGAATGTAAGTTTACAAAACCACCATTGCGTTGGCTTGAGCCAAATAATACTGGTGGCGCGCCCTTTACTACATCTATCTGTTCTATAGAGTTGAACGATAACGGCACACCAAAGCCATTATTACCAGCTTGACGACGTGTACCATCTTGAAAAAGCTCACCCAGCTGCCCACGAATAGTAGGTAAACTTGGTGCGCCAAAACCACTGGCTGAATAGGTATTAGGGCTTACTGCGAGTACGTCTTGTAGGCTCGTAATATTAAGTTGTTCTATTAATTCGCTTGAAATAGGCGTTACAGAGCGGGCTATATCTTGTAGTGCTAAATTATCACCAAAAGGCCCATCAACTGTTGCATCCTTAACCGAAAGCCCCTGAGATTTAATAACTTGGCCTGCCACTTCAATACGCTCAATTGTGCCACCTTTTGTTGTTTTTGATTCTTCGGCTGCAAAAGCATTAAGTGGTGTATTTAATATTGTGGCTAGGGAAAGTGCTAAATATGCGTGTTTCAAACGTTTTCTCTCTACGGTTAAAATGTTGTTGGCGATAAAGACCGAAGGCTATAAAAATAACTTTCAGTTAAATTGTGTTTCTTTTTGTTTTTTAGAACATAAGCCTAAGCAAGTATTTTAAAGTAGTACTTAAGTGCTTAAATTTAATGGTTTATGTAAACAACTGCTTTTTAACATGTTTTTAAGCATAGTATACTTTTATAAAGCGTGTGCGGCACTGTTTAAGTTTTATCAATAAAGACTTAAAACAGATCGTTAATAAAAATAATTACTATTTTTTGAAATAAAAAATAATTTATACGGTCTAGGTTACTTCAACGTTTATTAATATTCATTTAAGGAAATTTTATGACAGGTTCAATGAGTTCTGATGTGCAAAACCGCTTGCAATGGTCACTTTTATCTTTGCGTTTAGGCGTGTTTATTGTAATGGTTATGTGGACGTTCGATAAATTCGTAAATCCTGGTCATAGCGCACGTATTTTCGAACATTTTTACGGTATTAGTGGCTCATCTGATATTGTTGCTTATATAATTGGTGCTCTTCAACTTGTATTAGTATTGGCATTTTTAGCGGGTATTAAAAAGCGCATCACTTACGGTATCATTTTTGTAATGCATGGCTTATCAACGCTTTCTTCTTATAACCAGTATATAGATGGCTTTAACAACTTATTATTCTTCACTGCATGGCCAATGTGGGCTGCGTGTTTTGCACTTTACTTATTACGCGACCAAGACGTAAAATTTACTGTAAAGTAATAAAACAATAGTTATACCCTTAAGGTTGTAGCTAAAAATACATTGGGCTGAGTTGCTTACTATTTCAGCCTAATGTATAGCCTTTGAGCACTTCTTCTAACAATCCAACCTCTTTGTTATCTTCTAAAATAATCCTTTTTATATTATTTCATCCTAAATATTGCGTTAGATCAAAGTTAATATATTTGTAAGAACAATATCGACAGCTTTAGTTTATGTTAGCTATACGGTTAGTAGGTTTTAATTACCTCAAGTTATTCAACTCAATGTTGTATAGAAGGCTCGTATGGAAAAGGTTAAAATTTCGTCGGCGCATCAGTCATCAAATCGTTCAGAGAACAAGTCTTCACACAATCAAAATTGCGATGAATGGAGCAAGCTTGATTTAGTACAATTACAAGCAAAGCTAAAAACATCATCCGACGGGTTAAGCCAAGCTGATGCCACACAAAGATTAGCACAATATGGACCTAACGAACTAGTTGAAGAAAAACCAAATTTATTACTCAAGT
The DNA here is from genome assembly GCF_000497955.1 of Pseudoalteromonas sp. TAE56. Taxonomy (NCBI): domain Bacteria; kingdom Pseudomonadati; phylum Pseudomonadota; class Gammaproteobacteria; order Alteromonadales; family Pseudoalteromonadaceae; genus Pseudoalteromonas; species Pseudoalteromonas sp. TAE56. Next base: position 14,722 of record NZ_AUTN01000155.1, on the reverse strand, counting down.
TTTTATCTTACTTTTGGGGGCCAATACCGTGGATGATCGAGGCCGCTATTATTTTATCGGCACTTGCTAAACACTGGGCCGATTTTTTTATTATTCTTGTATTATTGTTGTCCAACGTATTGGTCGGCTTTTGGGAAGAACACCAAGCGGGTAATGCAATTGCTGCATTAAAAGCAAAATTAGCTAACAAAGCACGCGTTCGCCGCGATACTCAATGGCAAAACTTAAATGCCAGCGAACTTGTACCAGGTGATGTTATTAGAATGCGGATGGGCGATATAGTGGCTGCAGATGCGCGTTTGCTAGATGGCGATACAGTAGAAGTCGATCAATCATCACTTACGGGTGAGTCGTTACCAGTTGTAAAGTCGGCGGGTGAGACTGTTTATTCGGGCTCTATTATTCGCCAAGGTGAAATAGAAGCAATAGTTTACGCAACCGGCGCTAATACCTTTTTTGGTAAAACAGCACAGTTAGTACAAGGGGAGCGAACCGCAAGTCATTTTCAGCGAGCAGTGCTTAAAATTGGTAATTATTTAATAATGCTTGCTGCGGCTTTAGTACTGCTTATAGTTATTGTTGCTTTGTTTCGCGATGATCCAATGATCACCACATTACAGTTTGCACTCGTACTAACCGTTGCGGCAATACCAGTCGCCATGCCAACAGTACTATCAGTTACTATGGCTGTAGGCGCTCGTTTATTGGCTAAAAAGCAAGTGGTTGTAACACGTTTAGCTGCAATTGAAGAGCTAGCGGGTGTTGATATTTTGTGCTCTGATAAAACAGGCACACTCACGCAAAATTTATTAACGTTAGGTGACCCACTTTGTGTTGATAATGCACTTAATGAAGTAACCTGCGATGACGTTATATTGAACGCCGCATTAGCATCTCGCTTAGAAAATAACGATCCGATTGACTTAGCAGTATTACAAAGTGTTAAAGCCGATCAAAATCTAGATTCTTACCATATAGAACATTTTCAGCCATTTGATCCCGTGAGCAAACGTACTGAAGCGTCAATTAAAAATGCTGATGGTAAAACGTTTAAAGTAACCAAAGGTGCACCACAAGTTATTTTAGCCTTGTCGGCTAATATTGAGGCAGTTAAAACTCAAGTTGAGGCGTCAATAGATGAATTTGCAGCGCGTGGGTTTCGCTCTTTAGCGGTTGCTAAAACAGACGAGCAAGGTAACTGGCAATTTATAGGTGTATTGCCGCTTTTTGATCCACCGCGTGAAGAAGCAATACAAACCATTGCCGATGCAAAAGAAATGGGTATGAACGTTAAAATGGTCACGGGCGACCAAGTGGCCATTGCACGCGAAACGGCAAGTAAACTGGGTTTAGGAACAAACATTCTTGATGCTAGTGGATTTGGTGCAACGGAGCATCACCAAACAACGCAGTTAGATGACTCGATCGAGAGCGCTGACGGATTCGCGCAAGTATTCCCTGAACATAAATACCATATTATTGATGTGCTTCAGCATAGAGGGCACATTGTTGGTATGACAGGAGATGGCGTAAATGACGCGCCAGCACTTAAAAAAGCTGACTGTGGTATTGCTGTATCGGGAGCTACCGATGCCGCGCGTTCAGCAGCCTCAATTGTGTTAATGACCGATGGCTTATCGGTCATTATTGATGCAGTTAAAGAAAGCCGAAAAATATTTCAACGCATGAACAGTTACGCTATTTACAGGGTTGCTGAAACACTACGCGTATTACTTTTTATGACAATGGCGATATTAATTTTTAACTTTTATCCGTTAACAGCCGTCATGATTGTAATGCTTGCTTTACTTAACGATGCCGCCATTTTGTCTATTGCATACGACAATGTGCATTATCAAAATAAGCCCGAAACATGGAATATGCGGCTCGTTTTAGGTATTGCATCTGTGCTGGGAATTGTAGGGCCAATCGCAGCCTTTGGTTTATTTTACTTGGGCGATAAAGTATTTGAACTCGACCGTCCTCATCTTCAAACATTAATGTACTTATTACTTTCTGTAGCAGGGCATTTGACTATATTTTTAGCGCGTACCCGAGGTCCATTTTGGTCTATTAAACCGTCTGCTATATTAATGGTCGCCGTATTTGGCACGCAAGTTATAGCAACACTTATTGCTGTTTATGGTGTGTTTATGACCCCACTAGGATGGGGGTGGGCACTTGCCGTGTGGGCATATGCTTTGGTGTGGTTTTTTATTAACGATGGTTTGAAGCTAGTGGCTTATCGAATTTTTGATCCAACAGAAGCACCCTTGCTAGAGAAGAGTTAACGCATAGGCTTAAAAATGAAAAAATGGTTATAAGCCAAGTGGCTTATAACCAATAGTACACAAGGGAGTGTATATAAGGTGGTTCAATTATTTGTGAATAGAGTTACTCACAAATAAAAATTATTTAGTGCATTGCATCGTTATATTGCTTTGCTAAGCTTTGTTTTTGCCCTTCGGTTAGTGCTTTACCAGCCAATTGAAATACTTCGTGTTCTTCTTCGCTTAAGTGATGATGTACCAAATGGTGCAGCTTTTTAGCTGCAACTAACCATGCAGACGAGCTCATTTCGGTATCTTCAAGTTGTTCAATTAATTCATCAATTTCGTGATGTTCAGCTACGCTGTGGCGCGCTTTTTCATGAGTTAAGTCATCAAACATAAGTGGGTTGTAAAAGTAACGTTCTTCAAATTTTGCGTGTTGTTCTAGTTCTGTTTTTAGCTCGTCCATTAGCGTGTGGCGCTGCTCTGTTTCGCCGTGCGTTTGAATAAGCGCATCTACTAATTCTCGTTGTTTGTCATGATCGTGACGTAGTGCTTCAAAAATATTCATAACTAATCCTTTTACAATTTATTTGCTTATATCACTAATGTGCAAACTAAATGCCAAATATTAAGTTGATGTATTTTATTGCTTTTATTTTTATTTTTTATTTTTATGCTCATATCACTGTAAATTTTACAGTGATATGAATGCAATAATTTCAGGATTTTACATAGTTCAATTATAAAGGGAGTATAAATCCCTACAGAACCTTACAAATATTTACTGGTTGTTTATTTTATTGCAGTGATAAAGTAGCAACATTATTTAGGTACAACCTATATGTATTACTCCCACATATAATACCAATCGGTATAAATGCAGGTAGCACGTTAACTGAATAGGATAGTTTAAGGATGCACATAATAAGCCCCATCGCCGCATTATTGCTGTGCGCTTTACTAAGTGCGTGTAGTACAACCCCGCGTTCTGACCCTAACTTATGCATTGAAGAGGCTGAAATGGTTGATCGAAATGGCGCTCAAACAAGCTCAGAAGTTTATAATGAATGCATTAGCGCACAAATTAAAAAGGATGATAAAAACGACACTTTTTTTGATGCCATCGGTACGTTCTTTTTTGAATTTTTTGTAATGGTGGTAGAAAAGTAAATAGGCTAACTTGCAGCTGTGATTTAAATTAAATAAGTTGCGTAAAGATAGGATTAGTTATGAAGCAATTATTGATAGTAATTCCACTTTTTTTATTACTAAGCGCTTGTGCGGCAAAGCCTTACTCAGGCTCGGCAAAATGTATGGAACAAGCAGATATTGCATACGAAACCGATACACGTAAAAATGAAACATTAGATAATGAATGTAAAGCTGCAAAAGTAAATACGCCTAATAAAGAGCTTGAGTATCATGGCTTGGTTGATAGAAGCCTTTTGCAGCTAATCGTTAGCTTTTTAAATGGTGTATTTCAATAGTACATATACAGTAAAAATATAACTAAATAAGGTATGTATGAGGGAAGAACTAAGAGCAAAAATAATTACCGTATGCGATAAAAAAATAGCAGTTAAAGGAGAAAATGTAGGGCTTTCTTTTTATGCATTTTTTGCCAATAAAAACGACGATCCAGAGCTACTTATGGAAGCTGCTACTTGGTGGATACACACCCATAAATTAGATCATTTTGTAAAAGCACATAAAATTAAACAAATGGTTTTAGACGAACTTTAGTCAAGTAAGTGAGCCAATACTTTTAGCTGTGTTTATTTAATCAACTACGACTTGGTTTCTTCCGTTTTCTTTTGCTTTATAAAGTAATTTATCTGCATGCTTAATAAGAATATCTAGTGTGCTTTTTAAAGGGCTACTTACAGAGGCTCCTGCACTAAAAGTGATTTTTGTATCTGTAGGAAAGTCTTCTATATTACTGCAATGCTTGGCGAAGCTAATGGCGAGTCGGTTAAATATATCGCGAATTATTCGTTCATCAGCCGTATTTAGTGCAAATAACCATTCTTCGCCGCCGTAACGGCCAAACTGATGATCATCACAGAGTGTTTCTCTTGCAGCTTTTGCAAAGGCAATAAGAACTAAATCGCCAACATCGTGACCAAAATGGTCGTTAACTTTTTTAAAGTAGTCTAAGTCAACAATTGCTATAGTCATTTTACCTTCACCAAGTTTTGCTTCTGCTGCGCGCATTATTCCTCTGCGATTAGGGCAATTTGTTAGGTAATCTGTTAATGAAATATCGTGATACTTTTGACGTTGTCGAGCTTGTCGATAAAATAAAAATAACGAAGCAATCACTAAAATAAACGCAATAGCAGCGCTAAGTCGCCAAATTATTTTTTGATGATATTCTTCTTTAGCTTGTAGCTCACTAATATCTTTTGCGTACTCTAGTTGCTGTATTTTTTCTTCTTTTTCTTTTACTTCAAACTGTATCTGTAGTGTTTTTATATTATTTTCACTGGTTGCTTCGTAGTGTTTTTTTGTATAAAGGAGCTTTTGTTCAATTGCTTCAAAAGCCTCGTCAGTGTGGTTAAGGCGTCGTTTTAGCTCATAGCGTTTACTTAAAAAATCGGCTTTATAAATACTGCGGCTGAATTTATCTAATTTTAAAAACACCTCATCGTTTGCTTCATTTGCTTGATCAAGTAAATCTAGTTTTATATATATGTCAGCTAACAAAATGAGCGATGCGAGTTGCATATCATAAACACCTGCAGAACGAGCAAGCTCAATGTTCTCTTTAGTTAAAGTTAAAGCTTTATCGTAGTTGGCTTGTAAGTACTCAATGCTAGCAATTGAGTACTGAGCAAAGGTTAAGCCTTTTTGCATATTAACTTTTTTGAAATAGAGCAATGCTTTGTCTAGGTATATTAAGGCATCTTTAGGTTTCTTAATCTCCAGCAATACATTGCCTAAGCTCCAATATGCTTTTGAGGTAAAAAGCCCATCTTGTGTTTGCTCATATGCCGCAACCGCTTTTTTTGCATAATATACGGCTTTGTCTTTTTCGTTTAGATAATTATATGCATCGGCTATTTTTCTAAAAAAGTATCCTTGAGATGCTGAATCGTCATCTTTTAATGCTAATTCTAACCCCTCTAGTGCAACATTTAGGGTCTTTTTCAATGCATCTGTATCGGTGTAATAGTAAGCAAGTGCTCGTAAAATAATGATTTTTTCTTTAGTTGAATGCTGTTGCAAGCTCTCTTCTAATTTTGTGGCTAGCGTTTGTGCTGGAGCTGGGTTTGGCTCCCTCGCTAGAGACTTGAGTTGTGATTCGAGAAATAATAAATATACACTTTTTTGATTTGGTAACTCTTTGTTCTTTAAGTAATAGGATAAGTGTGTGTTTAACGCTTCGTATTTTTCTTGTCTAAAAAGTAACTCCGCATACAAAGCGGCCGCTTCTAAATGAAGGTTTTCCCAATTTTGCTCTTTGCTTATTTTAAACGCTTGAGTGAGTTTGTCTTCATTTTGAAGATAGTCTAGTTCATTTAGTTTTATGTTATTGATGAGGGTTTGAGTTGTTTCAAAGTCTAGCGCATGTAAAGTTGCACTTAATGAATCGCCGTTAGCTGAGGCAAGCTTACTTAGAAGTAAAAATAAAATGAGAACAATATACTTTGCCCATAAAGTATTACCTAAAATCTTTATTTGTGTATTGTTAGCCATGTTAATCCTTTGCTGACTTATTTTTATTATTGAAATAATTATTCACATTGCTTAATAAACTTGGGCTTGAACAATTTTTTATACTCATCATTGAAGAAAAAGACCACAAACGATATCAATTTAATTAATAAAAACCAACACATTGTATAATATAATGGTTGTAGCTATGTGTTTTTATTAAAAATCTGCGGCTACTTCAAACTCTAATCGTTTAAGTGTAATTGGGTGAGTAAATGCTAAGTATTCTGCATGTAAATGTAATCTATCGGCTTTTTGCCCGTAATGTGTGTCGCCTATAATTGGCATGTTTAAACCTAAACTGTGCGCGCAATGCACTCTTAATTGATGAGTACGCCCTGTTTTAGGATATAACTGTAATCGGGTAATATTGTTGTTACGCTCTAAAACGTGCCAGGTAGTAAGTGATGGCTTACCGTGTTTGTAACACACCATTTGGCGCGGTTTATCATCAAAGTCGAGCACTAAGGGTAAATCAATTACTCCGCTATCCTCAGCTACATTACCATTAACTAATGCGACATAACGTTTATCTATAGTGCGGTCAATAAATTGCTTTTGCAGTGCTTTGTGCACGCGTTTATTAAGTGCAATCATCAATAACCCAGAAGTCGACATATCTAACCTGTGCACAATTAGTGGGCCTGATGCCTCTGGAAACTGCGTTTTGATTCGCATATAAACAGAGTCTTCAATATTTACGCCAGGCACCGATAAAAACTCAGCGGGCTTATTTACCACAAGTAAGTCGTCATCTTTATAAACAATATTTAAATCTTTACCTTGAGCTGGGTTGATAAGTAGCGGGTTATCTTCAACATCTAAACCCTTTAGCATGTGCCCAAGTATTGGTTGGCATTTACTGTAACAAGAAGGGTAGTAGTTTTTATGTTGCCTAATTGCTGATTTAGGTGCAGCTCCCCACCAAAATTCAGCCATTGCAAGTGGCTTTAAGCCATGTTTATAGGCGTATTGTAATAATTTAGGCGCTGCACAATCGCCAGCACCCGAAGGAGGAGTATGCTCAGGCAGTGCTGCAAATATGGCATTTAAGTCTGTAGTTTCACCATTTGCATTTAAAAATTGGTACTGTGCAAATAGCTTTTTTTGTAAGCTTTTAGAAAGCGTTTTACGGCGTTTTTTTAAATGAGCAATTTCATCAGAAATATTGATGTGTGTTTGCTGCAGTGACTCGATTATATTTTGCCAATAGGCTTTAAGTGCCAGCAGTTGCTTTTTTTCTACGATACTTTGCCCTGCAAGCTTATTTTTTAACTGCTCAAAATCACTTTCGCTAAGCTCTAATTTGCCTTCGGTACGTTGTATTTTTCGTTGCTGGCGACCGGCTTGCATTACTGTCTGTTGGGCTAATAGTGCTTGCTGGTAGCTTTGTGTTGCATCATCAAGTTTGCTATTAACTTCATGCAGTTGTTCGCTATTTTCTAATTGCTCAATTTGAGCATTAATATCGTTAATTATTTTACTTTGAGCTAAATAGCTATCGTCTTGCAGTTGCAAGCTAGAAACTGGCGGTACAAAGCTAATATTGGCTTTATCACCTTCAATTTGCCCCGAATAAGCACTTAAAAAGCCTAATTGTTGCTTAGCATTTTGCACCACTAAAACTCCAAACATTTTACCTGCATTTTCTGCTTTTAAATGCGTTAACGTTTCAAGTTGTTGCTGTAATTGTTTTGTGGCTGCTACAGCTAATGGTTGCGGCTCGTAATAAAAAGGGAAAGTAAACTTTTCAGGAAGCGCGAGAGAATCAATATTTTGAGAAAATAATGTAAAGCACGAAGCAGAATTTGACATAGAAGTAAGAGAAAAACATTCAGTAAAATAATTGAGCGCATAATAACATATTCATAGTTAAGCCACTAAAAATCTCGCACCCGCATATTTATAGACACTTTAAAGCGGACATTCATGTTTTATGTATCAGTATGGGGCGTAGCAAACCTAGGAGTATCGTTTGTTAGTAAAGTCTCGGTAGTAATATATCTATCATTATCAAAATATTTAGGCTTATCGATTCTCAATAATTGAGCGCATTTCGAAACGATGACTTACTTGATAGATCAGAGGCGAAAAATCAATTTACAGAATAACTGAATATTTAGGAGTTCTATATTATGAGTCAAAATATTGCAAGTTTTATCACTAAAACTCTCGAACAAGCTGGCGTAAAACGTATTTGGGGAGTCACTGGCGATTCACTTAACGGCATTAGTGAAAGTCTGCGAAAAATGGGAACAATTGAATGGCTAGGAACGCGACATGAAGAAGTTGCCGCATTTGCAGCCGGTGGCGAAGCGCATTTATCAGGAGAGCTTGCGGTGTGTGCGGGTTCTTGTGGCCCAGGTAATCTTCATTTAATTAATGGTCTATTTGATTGTCAGCGTAATAATGTACCAGTATTAGCAATTGCCGCACATATTCCTTCATCTGAAATTGGCAGTAGTTATTTTCAAGAAACCCATCCGCAAGAATTATTTAAAGAATGCAGTGTGTATTGTGAAATGGTGTCGAGCCCCGAGCAAATGCCGTACCTGCTAGAAACCGCAATGCGACAAGCAATATTAAATAAAGGCGTGAGTGTACTTGTGCTACCTGGCGACATTGCATTAAAAGATATGCCTAAAGCTATTAAGCCAAAATGGAATGTGCCAAAACCAGCAACGCATACTCCCGCTTTATCTGATATTGAAGCAATGGCGACTCATCTTAATAAAAGTAAAAAAGTAACCTTGTTGTGTGGTGCTGGTTGTAAAGATGCCCACGACGAAATTGTTGCGCTAGCCGAAAAATTACAAGCACCGATAGTGCATGCTATGCGTGGTAAAGAATTTATTGAGTACGATAACCCTTACGATGTTGGTATGACCGGATTCATTGGCTTTGCGTCGGGGTATCATGCAATGCAAGAAGCCGATACATTACTTATGATTGGTACGAGCTTTCCTTATCGTGCATTTTATCCCGAAAATACCACTATATTGCAAATTGATAATCAGGCCGCGTCACTCGGGCGACACGTGCAAATTGACTGTGGCGTATTAGGCGATACAAAAAATTCAGTGACCACTCTGCTTGATTATATTAAAGGTGAACGGAGCAGTTCGCACTTAGAAAAAAGTGTTAAAAACTACAAAGAGTCTCGACAGGATCTGGACGAACTTGCCAGTGGCAAAACCTCGCAAAATTTAATTCACCCGCAATACCTAACACGTTTACTCAACGAGCAAGCGGCTGACGATGCTGTTTTTACTTGTGATGTAGGTACGCCAACAGTGTGGGCTGCGCGTTATTTGTCAATGAATGGAAAGCGCCGCTTAATTGGATCGTTTAATCATGGTTCTATGGCAAATGCCATGTCGCAGGCAATGGGGGTTCAATCTGTAGATAGAGACCGCCAAGTCATTGCAATGTGTGGTGATGGTGGCTTTTCGATGTTAATGGGCGATTTAATCTCACTTAAGCAGCTTAATTTACCAATCAAAATTGTTGTATATAATAATCGCTCACTTAGTTTTGTGGCGCTTGAAATGAAAGCTAGTGGGTTTTTATCAAGCGATACCGATTTAGAAAACCCAAGTTTTGCTAACATTGCAGAGGCCTGTGGCTTAAAAGGGATTCATGTGGACGACCCTGAAAAATTACCATCGGCAATGAACGAGATGATGAATCACTCAGGGCCTGTTGTTTTAGAAGTCGATACCGCAAAACAAGAGCTTTCAATGCCACCGCAAATCAAATTAGAGCAAGCAAAAGGCTTTAGCGTTTACATGATGAAAGCGCTGATAAATGGCAAAGGAAACGAAATTGTAGAGCTTGCCAAAACTAACTGGTCACGCTAGTTAAGTTACTTCCCTGTTGAGTATTTTGGCTCAATAGGGAAGTGTAAATTAGAAGTAGGATATGATTAAAATGGAAGGTTTTTTAGTATAGTGTTGGAATTACTACGATGCTTTTGAGCTCACTCAAGTGCGATGTAAAGAGCTAAAACACTTAGCATTGGCATCAATTGCTACTTGGTAGTTGTTTTAGTTTAACGTTTCACTCGCTTTACTCAATCAAAGTAAAGCGAGCGCTCAGTATCACTTACAAACTCTTTTTAGGCGGTAGGGCGACGTTTGCAAATATTAGTCCTGCAACAAGCGACATAAATATTAAAAACGTTTGTTGGCCTATGTGTTCTGCGTATATAAAGTCTTGGCCTTCAATTAGTGAGTTTAAGCCAATATAGGTTTTGCTACCTGGTACTAATACAATTAAGCCTTGCATGGCCACAATAGAGGCTGGNCCCACCGATAAAGCACCCACAAACGTACCTAGCGTGTAATCAAGATACATAGCCGAACCAATACTGGTGCCATACGCTATAAAGCCTGATGCAATAGACCAAACCGCATGCTTAAGTTTGGTTCTAAAAATCACGATTAAGCTGCTACAAAGTAAAAATATAGCCAGCCATGCGGTCCATTTTGGTAATGGCTCAGGTTGTACAAAGTCGGCTTGCCCAAAGAGTGCAAAGCCAATACCTATACCAATAAAACCACCAAAATACAGTTTAAACAACAGCATAAACGAGTCCATTACCCTTGCTGTGCCCGACACTAAATGCCGTGCTGCAAGCTCTGCTAAACCAAGCGCAAGTGCTAAACCGGGTATAAATACAATAATGGCCGAAAGTACTACCAAGCGTATATTTATTTCAGGCGTTATATACACGCTTACTGCACATGCAAGTACTGCTGATATTATGGCAACTAATGGCTCAAGCATGTGAGCTACGCGTTTTGAGCGACCAGACCAAAGCACAAACACATAAACGACTAAAGTAAGCAGCGATGACCAAATAACATCAGTCCAGCTAGTACCCATTAGCATAGCAAACGCACCGCCAGAAGTTGCAAAGGCAACGCCCGTTGTTAATTTATTATATGGGTTTGGCATCACAAAAATTGCGTCTAGCTGCGCATCAACTTCTTGTAAACTTAGCTTGTCGTCAAGCATTTGGTTTACAAGGTCGTCGGTGTCGGCAAGTGAGCCTAAATCGTGATCGCCAGGGTCTACACGTGCAACGTGGGTGTACTCATCTTCGTGGCCATCGGTCCAAATAACAAACGTTACAGAGGTTGGCGACATAACAAATGACGATTTAAGTCCTAAGTAAGTAGCCACTTCCATTAGGTGGGCTTCTAGGCGGTAGGCTGGGGTGCCATACTTGTGAAGCATTTTACCCAATTTAACGATAAATTTGCGTTTTTCTGTAAAGGTTGCAGTTTTCAAATCTTTTTGGACCAAATATTGCGATAACTAAGCTAAAAATATAGACAATACAGCTAAAACTGCCCACGTTTGATGGGCGCGATTTTAAACACTAATTGGTGTGTGTCTAGTCATTTTTAATCTAATTTTTTATTTTTTTCAGCTATCCATTGCGACATGTATTGAGTGCTGCGCATTGTATGATGTTTGAGCATTTGGCCTGTGAAGTTTTTTTCGCGATGAGCGCTTAAATCGCAACTTATTGAATCAATTTTTTGGATTAACGCAGCGCTTAATTGGGCTTTATCGTACAGCGTATTAAGGAGTGTATTACCATCTTGCTGCGCTTGTTCAAAGTCACTTTGATTGTTGTGCATTTCAATGGCAGCGTTGGCAAAGGCATCGGCTGTGTTGGCTATTTTACCAGGCCATGGTAAATCGTTATGCATGCCCTCTGCGCCAATGTTAGTGGTAACGCTGGGTGTTTGCATTATCATGGCCTCAAGCAATTTACCTTTAATGCCTGCACCAAAGCGCAGTGGAGCTAAACATACACGCGCACTTTGCATTACATCAAACGCATTATCGGCCCAACCTTTTATTAAAAACCCTGTTTTAGGGTTATTTAGTGCCGTGGCTTTTGGTGGTGGGTAAGAGCCATAAATATGTAGTTCTGCTTTTGGGAGTTGCTTGCGAATAAGTGGCCATATTTTTTGTAAATAAAGTACAGCATCCCAGTTTGGCGCGTGTCTAAAGTTACCTATAGTCATAAAGTGCTGGCGCTGCTCAAACGTTTTTGTACTTATAGGCAGTGAGCTTAAATCGACCATAAACGGTAAATGGTGTAATAAGCTTGGCTCTATTTTAAATACGCTGTTTAGTAGGCTCATTTCGTAACTTGAAATAATTAAGCTTAGGTCGCAGCGTAAAATAGCGGCAATTTCGCGTTTTGCTATGTCTGAATGTAAATCGCTGGTTGTAAAGTCACGCTCACCTTTAAACGCTTCGTGGCGAGCATTACGTAGGCACTGTAAATCTTCGGTATCTAAAATTTTAATTGCGTGTGGGCAATGTTTATCGACGCGCCAGCCAAATTGTTCTTCCATCATAAAACGGTCAAACATGACTATATCTGGATTATAGGCTTTAACGTATTCGTCAAAGCTGTCGCAGTTTAGTGCAATGCTTTGACTGGTTATGCCGAAGTCGTCAAGGTTTACCATGTGATCGGTGCGCTGCGCGGGCGTTGCAAATTCAACGTCCCAGTTTTGCGCTCTAAATGCATTTAATAACGACATCATGTGCGTTCCCGCAGCAGACGAATTTGGCTCTGGCCATACGTAGCCAATTACCAGCACTTTTTTCATTGGCTAGAATCTCTAATTTGTAAGTTTACATTTACCAGTGTTTTTACTGGCGGGGCTGTATTTTGTAGTAGCTCTTGCAGTATTAAAAGGCACCGCTTGGCTATATCGGTTGTACTTATAGCCACGGTGGTTAAGTGATTATTTATAACCGCGCTATTAGGAATATGGTGGCAACTCACTACTTTAATACAGTGATGCGTTAATGAGTTAATAGCGGCAATAACACCTTGAGCAATAATATCGTTTGAACACACCACTGCGTTTAATGTTGGGTTATGTTTATATGCTTCTATAAATGCATTTTTAGCGCTAAGGGCTGTGTTTACTGCGCAGTGTATGGGGGCTAATGGATTAATGCTGTGCTGCGCGCAAGCGGTATTAAAGCCACTTTGTAGTGCTTGTGAATCATTTAAAGTAAGTTCACTGCCTATAAATGCAATGTTTGTCACGCCTTGTGCGAGCAAATGCATACTGGCTACGTGGCTGGCTTTTTTATAGTCGGGTAATACACAAGGAGCTGCGCTAAAAGGCACTTCACTCATTACGGTAATTACTTTGTGTTGCGCGCTGAGCGTATCAAGCCATTTGGGGCAAGTATTAGCAACGGGGCAAATAATAAATGCAGCAGCGTTGTATTCTTTTAAGTTTTTAACTGCGTTTGCTTGTAGTTCAAGACTATTATTACTGCTTACAATCATGGCTTGTAGGCCACTTTCGTTTAACAAAAGTTGTAAGCTGGTAGCAAGTTGCGCCATAGTTGGGTTAGTTAAATCGTTTATTACTATGGCCACTAAATTTGAGCGCTTTGAGCGCATAGCAGCGGCATCACGATTATAAACGTAACCAAGCTCATCAATCGCTTTTAGTATTTTTTGTTTACTTTTATTGCCCACTTTATCGCTTTGGGTAAGTACCAAAGATACGGTTGATTTTGATACACCAGCACGCTCTGCAACATCAAAAATAGTGACTGATTTGGCTTTGTTATGCATTGTATTTTAAGTACCGCAGTGGTGAATAAATAGCGCTGTAGTTTAGCTTAATCAGCACTATTAAGTCATCTTTTAGAGGTGTTTAACTTACCTTAATACTTTATGAACAAAGCAAAACGTGTTTATATACGCTTATAAGAGTAAAAAATAACAAAAGGATAAAAACATGAGCGCTTTTAGGCTGTTAGTTGCCTTTATTTGTTGTGCGGCATTAGTACCAACAAGTTACGCCGAGCAGGGCTATCAAACCCCATCACCTGAACTTGCAGCATTGGTTGATGCTAAGTTAGCACCCACTAGTTACTTATCGAGCGATGGCCAGTGGTTAGCGCTTTTTGAACGCAAACGTGTAGTAACCCTTGATGAACTTGCAAAAGAAGAGCTTAAGCTTGCTGGTATTAAGCTAAACCCCGCTAATTTTTCGCGCTCTCGTGTGAGTGCCAAATTTAGTGCCGTGGAGCTAAAGCATGTTCAAAGCGGATCAGTTATTAGCATTAACAACTTACCTAATGGCATTATTCGCTCACCTAAATGGTCATCTAATAGTCAATATTTAGCCTTTGTTGTTGAGCAACCAACCCAAGCCAACTTATGGCTTTACAGCGTTGAAACTAAACAAGCAAAAGAGCTTTCAAGCGCTGCATTAAATTCGGTATTAACTGCCTCACCATATAAATGGCTGCCAGATAGCAGCGCCATTGTTGCAAATCTTGCTGTTAATTTTGGTAAGCCAAAGCTTGAAAATAACAGCCAAAACGTAGTGCCTGTTATTCAACAAAGTACTGGCGAGAAAGCGCCAGCACGTACTTACCAAAATTTATTAACAAGCCCGTTTGATGAATCACAATTTAAGTTTTACGGTCAAGGACAACTGGCTTACATAACGCTTGATGGCAATACCCAAGCAATAGGTAGCCCTTCTTTATTTAAATCATTTTCGGTATCACCTGATTCTACCAATATTTTAGTAGCCGGTATTAATGAGCCGTTTTCGTATCAAGTGCCTTACAGCCGATTTGCAAGCACATGGCAAATATGGGGCATGCGCGGCTATGCATTAGCAGAGCTGGCAAAACAGCCACTTGCCGATAACATTCCA
>NZ_AUTN01000154.1:0-19259 GCF_000497955.1 Pseudoalteromonas sp. TAE56 | reverse complement strand
GTAGATACCATCTCTCATTTTAAGCTTCAAGGTCGTATTTAACTTTCTTGGAGCTTAAACGCTTCTTGGTTTTTTATTACACCAAAACATATATGAATGAGCTTTCGCATATTTGCACACACAGCTTGCATCGGTGTTTTACCATTATTTATTAACGTTAACTTATGTCGTTTTATTGTTTTATTCCATTGCCCTGCAACAATGGCCGCCATATAAAGTTTACATCGAATTCTGGCTGGCCCAAGTTTACTGATTGATGTTCGCCCTTTTAATTTACCCGATTCATTATGCCGTGGAATTAATCCACAATAAGCCGCCGCTTCTTTGGCTTTATTAAATTTTTTAGCCGCAAATAAATACGTCAGCTCTCTCGATAATACGGGCCCTATGCCAGGGATAGACTCAAGTAGTTTCCTGTTTCTTTTTAAATCAGGTTCATTATCTATGTGGTTATCAATGTCAGATTTAAGCTGTTTAATTTCGTCATCTAAAAACGCGATAGTTACTTTTATCGATTGGCAAACACGCGCGGAAACGTTGCTGAATTCACTTGCTTCTAATCGGTTAGCTTCTCGTTGTCGGTTACTCTCAAGCGCATCTAAACGACGGATAAGGGCTTTAAGCTCTCTAACTTCTAATGCATCAGGTTGCCAATAACTAACGACTGCGTGCTTAGCACAGCCGTAATGAGCAAGCATCGTTGCATCAGATTTGTCTGTTTTATGAATTATGTTTAAAGCGTCTGCATACTTTTTAGCTTTACCGGGATTCGCTAAAATAATATTAAAGCCTTGCTCGTGTAAAAAATACATCAGTGCTTCATGATAAACACCCGTTGGTTCGAGGGTGATAACGAGCTCATTAGCAGCGCTTTTAGTTGTATTTAAAAGCCATTTTTCTATTGCTAAAAAGTCTTGATGCTTGTTTTTAAAGACTTTTGTTTTAATTTTGTTTGTAAGCTGGTCTCTCAACCACGATAAATCAATCTTCTCTTTACTAATATCAATGCCGATAAACATCATCTCTACTTACTCCCCTTGTACATACAGCATCTACTTAAAAAAAGTGTGCTTGGATACCATTCAGTTTGTGAGAATAGAAAGTCAGGGCTTTATCTACGGCGCAGTATTAAATACTAGGCGTAAAGGCAAGCTCACTGACTTCGATGTGATAAATGATAGCTAATCATTAATCAATGAGAGATACAAGGCGTGAAGCTTGCTTACGCAAGAAGCACCGCTTCTGTTTATTTAATTTCTTTGCTAACAAAACCACTTAAAGATCTATTTCACAAAGAGAAGTGAAAGAGGAGTAAATGAGAAAACACAAGCCATGCTTTATTAGCAAGACTTAGCCTTATTACTACCTCTAAAAGCGCAGCGTCTCTTAATCTCTTTGTGAATAAATCGCTTATTATGGGCGTGAAGAAACTTTAATAATTATTCAAAGTATGTAAACAAAAAAGCCCCGCTATTTATTAAATAGCGGGGCTTTTAAATAAGTGTTAGTAATTAATCAACACTCAATGTTTTAGTCATTGCAGAACTTGCACGACCAGCAGGTTTGATAGAACCCGCACGTAAACCACTGTCTGGTACTAGGTCACGTTTATCGTGAGCCATTGCTACAGATGTGTGTTTTACTTCGCTATCAGCTACAGGAGTAGGCTGTGCCATTGGCGCACTTGCAGACCCTTGAGTAACCGCTGTTTTAACATGCGGTGCTGATTTTTCAGTTTTCACTTTTGCTTCAACTTTAGCTGGCTCTTCAGTTACTACTGGAGTTTCAACTTTAGCTGGTTCTTCAGTTACTACTGGCGCTTCAACTTTAGCTGGCTCTTCAGTCACTACTGGCGTTTCAACTTTAGCTGGCTCTTCAGTTACTACTGGCGTTTCAACTTTAGCTGGCTCTTCAGTTGCTACTGGCGCTTCAACTTTAGCTGGCTCTTCAGTTACTACAGGAGTTTCAACTTTAGCTGGCTCTTCAGTTGCTACTGGAGTTTCAACTTTAGCTGGCTCTTCAGTTGCTACTGGAGTTTCAACTTTAGCTGGCTCTTCAGTTACTACAGGCGCTCCAACTTTAGCTGGCTCTTCTACAGCTTCAACTTTTGCTAAGTCTTCAACTGCAACGGCTTGTTCAATTTGCTGCGCTGCATCCACAGGTGTTTCTTCAGATTTAGCTTTAAGTTCTGCTTCATATTCTGCAGCAGCTTGATCAGCTACTGGAACAAATGCAGGGGCTTCGTCAGATTTAACTTCTGCTTCACCTTCAGGACGTCGACGACGTTGACCTGATGCACGAAGATGACGAGGAGAACGGCGTGAACGTGTACGTGTTTGCTCTTGCTCGTCTTCAGTAGTTGCTGCTTCATCGTTAGAATCAACAACGTCAACTTTCTCTTCTTTAATGTGAGCTGTTTTTTCTGCCGGAGTTTGTGTTTGCTTTTCTACAACAGGCGCTTGCTCTTGAACTTGTGGAGTATCAATAACTACAGCTTGTTCAGGTGTTTGCTCTGTTGAGTTAGCTTGCTCAGCGTTTTCATCTTGCAGACGTACTTTTTTACGTATGTTACGACGTTGACGGCGAACCTTAGGCTTTTGCTCTTTAGGCTCTACAGCTTGAGCTGGCTTAGAATCAGTTTCTACTTCTGCTTTTACAGGGGCTTCAGTTTTAACTTGATCTTTTTCTTCGCTTTTATGCTCTGGGCGCTTACGAGAGTTAGGGTTACGACGACGCTTATTGCGGTTCTCGTTTCTCTCTTGAGTCTCGGTGCTTGTTGCTGCTGGTGAGTCTGTTTTAACTACCTCTTCAGCTGCAGGACGCTCATTGCGTGGTTTATTAGTGCGCGGGTTATTATTACGACGACGTTGGTTGTTATTACGACGACGATTATCGTTACCACGGCGAGCGTTATTACGCGCTTCTTGCTGCTCTTTTTCTACAGCTTCTTTTTTCTCTTCTACTGTTTCGCTTGCAAATAACGATTTAAACCATTTAGTGATTGCTTCAAACAAGCCACCTTCAGTTTTAGTCTCTGTTACTACTGGCTGAGCTACTGGTGTAGGCGCTGCTTGTGGAGCCGGTGTAGAAGGCATTACAACACCTTTTAGCATTGGCTCTTCACGTACTGGTGCACTTGGTGATTTTGACATCTCAAATGCTTCAGGTTCTGGCGCAACAACTTGTCCGTAACTTACCGTTTCAAGTGTTTCGTCTTTACGTAAACGCATAACTTCGTAATGTGGTGTTTCCATATGTTGATTAGGAATAATCACTACGTCACATTTATGATGTTTTTCAATGCGATGAACACTACGACGTTGCTCATTTAATAAATAAGCGGCAACGGCAACAGGCACTTGTGCATTTACTTGTGCTGTGTTGTCTTTAATTGCTTCTTCTTCAATTAAACGAAGAATAGAAAGCGCGATTGATTCGTTTGAACGAATAGTACCTTGGCCACTACAACGTGGGCATGGGCCTTGGCTTGCTTCACCTAATGAAGGACGCAAACGCTGACGCGACATTTCAAGTAAACCAAAGCGTGAAATTTTACCAATTTGAACACGAGCACGATCTGGACGAGCAGCATCTTTTAAACGATTTTCTACTTCACGTTGATGACGCGGAGGTGTCATATCGATGAAGTCGATAACAATTAAACCACCTAAGTCACGAAGACGTAATTGACGTGCAATCTCATCGGCCGCTTCTAAGTTAGTATTAAGTGCTGTTTCTTCAATATCGCCGCCTTTAGTTGCTTTAGACGAGTTGATATCGATAGACGTTAGTGCTTCAGTTGGGTCAATTACAATTGAACCACCAGAAGGCAAGCGTACTTCACGCTGGAACGCAGACTCAATTTGGCTTTCAATTTGGTAATGCGTAAATAAAGGAGTGTCACCTTGATAAAGCTTAACACGGCTCATAAAGTCAGGACGAAAACGTTCAATGTGCGCTTTAGCTTCTTCAAAAACACGTGGTTTATCAATTAAAATTTCGCCAATATCACGACGTAAATAATCGCGTATCGCACGGAATATTACATTGCTTTCTTGGTGTATTAAAAATGGCGCTTTAGCACTATCGGCTGCTTGTCTAATTGCTTCCCAATGTACTAATAATGCTTTTAAATCGTAGTTTAATTCTTCAAACGATTTACCAACACCCGCTGTACGAACAATTAAGCCCATACCTTTAGGAAGTTCTAAACGACCCAATGCTTCTTTAAGTTCAGTACGTTCATCACCTTCAATGCGACGAGAAATACCGCCAGCACGTGGGTTGTTAGGCATAAGTACTAAGTAGCTACCAGCAACACTGATAAAAGTAGTTAACGCAGCGCCTTTTTGGCCACGCTCTTCTTTATCAACTTGTACTATAACTTCTTGACCTTCTTTGATCACGTCGCGAATGTTAGGGCGACCATGAAAAGTGTAACCTGCAGGGAAGTAAGTACGGGCAATTTCTTTTAAAGGAAGGAAACCATGGCGGTCAGCACCGTAATCAACAAATGCTGCTTCAAGAGATGGTTCAATGCGAGTGATTTTGCCTTTATAAATATTGGCTTTTTTCTGTTCGTGACCTGGGCTTTCGATATCTAAATCATATAGGCGCTGGCCATCAACCAGTGCTACGCGCATTTCTTCTTGCTGCGTTGCATTGATTAGCATACGTTTCATATTGTTACTCTACTTATTTATGTCGCTGACATGACGATGTTTTTCTCGCCTGTTCAGTTGTCCCTATTTTTAGAATGTGCAGCCTCACGACTGGGTCTTTAACGGAACGGCTCTGTTTCTCGTATGCAGTATTTTAAATGCTGGCAAACAATAGCAATTATTATCGCTATTAAATTCTTAATGGTGCTAAAACTGTCGGCTTTTCAGCTACGTTTACAAGTTTTACCCAGAAGTCGGCCTGTCATATTAATCTTACTAAATATCATTCATATTAGGCGCGTAGGGCTCATTAAGTTGGTGAGCAACACATACTGATGTATCGCTAATATCCGTTTTAAGAGCAAAAATCGCTGCCGATGTTAATGAACGCTTATTTATTAGATTTTTTTAGTTCTAAATAAGCTGCTATACGGTACTACAATAATTGAGCTAGTGCTGAACGACGTTTTTTACGTCGTCACTATCAGACAAATTATCTGTTCATTGCTTTCTCTAGCACGTTAAAAATCGCTTCATGTTCAAACTTAACCAGCAATATATTACGCGCATTGCCGTTAATTGATCGCACGTGTTAACTGAGGAGGCATAAAAGCTTTGGAAAACTTAACTCGGATCTGTATGATCGGCTACCCAGAATGTGCATCACGAATGTTTTAATGTGTTAAAAAGCACCGTTGTTATTTGCAAATACTAAATATTTGCGCTGCTGATTATCCCACTATTATTACAGTGTTAGCAACTAAATTATTTTACTTAAATTAGTGATTAGGCAATGTCAGAAAAAAACGACTTACAAGTAACTTATGTCACGATCAACGAAGACCATTTAGGTCAGCGTATTGATAACTTTCTTATTACCCATTTAAAAGGGGTGCCTAAAAGCGCTATTTATAAACTTTTGCGCAAAGGTGAGGTACGCGTTAATAAAAAGCGTATTAAGCCTGTATATAAACTACAGCTTGAAGATGTACTTCGTATTGCACCTATCAGAGTTGCTGAGCGTGAAGAATTTGTTCCATCAAAATTAGACAAAGTAACTCGCCTAGAAAACGATATTTTATTTGAAGATAAATACCTTATCGTAATAAATAAACCATCAGGTATGGCTGTTCATGGCGGCAGTGGTTTAAGTTATGGCTTAATTGAAGCTTTGCGAGCACTTCGCCCAGAGGAACGTAGCCTTGAGCTAGTTCATAGGCTTGACCGTGATACATCAGGTTGTTTACTTATAGCGAAGCGTCGTTCGGTGTTAACAGCATTGCATGAACAACTTCGCGAAAAAACAATGGAAAAAAATTACTGGGCACTTGTAGAAGGGCAGTGGGATTCTAAAACTAAAAACGTTACCGAAGGGCTGCGTAAAAATACACTTAAATCGGGCGAGCGCGTAGTACGCGTAGATAACACTGAGGGAAAACCTTCACATACTCGTTTTAAAGTACTTGAACGTTTTAACGATTGCTCACTTGTACAAGCATCGCCTGTTACAGGGCGTACGCATCAAATTCGTGTGCATACGCAATGTAAAGGTCACCCAATAGCGTGCGACGATAAATATGGCGATCAGGGTTTTGACGATTCTATGCGTAAAGTTGGGTTAAACCGATTGTTTTTACACGCACATGATTTAAGTTTTTATCACCCTAAAAACGAAACAACTATGCGTATTGAAGCGCCCCTTGATAAAACGCTTAAAAATACATTACTAAAATTACGAGATGCAAAACTGTGATAAAAGTAGCCCCAATTAAAAAATATAAGCTCGTCATTTTTGATTGGGATGGCACTGTTATGGATTCAGTCACTAAAATAGTTAACTGTATTCGTAGTAGCGCCGAGTCACTTAATTTAGTGCCACCTAGTGACGAAGCCATTAAAAATATTATTGGTATGTCGCTTGAAAAAGCAATTGACGTTTTATTTCCTGATAATGTAGCGCAGCACCAAGCGTTAATTAAAGGGTATAAACACCAATATAGTGTTGATACCACGCCAACTCCTGTATTTGATAATGTTGTCAACGTTTTAGGTGCCTTAAAAGAGCAGGGCATTGTTTTAGCGGTTGCAACAGGTAAAGGTAGGGGTGGGTTAGAGCGTTTGCTTGAACAAAGTCAATTGCGCCACTTTTTTAGTGCAACACGTACAAGCGATGACGCGCAATCAAAGCCCTCTCCAGATATGTTGTATCAATTACTTGAAGAACTTGGCATAAGCGCTCAAGACGCTGTAATGATTGGCGACAATCAAATAGACATGACTATGGCAAAAGCTGCTGGCATGGATAGAATTGGCGTAACAATGGGTGTGCACAACGCACAGCAACTAAATAAGCTTAGCCCTGTTGCAACAGTAGATAACTATCTACAGCTGCAACAGGTTTTGCTTGGCTAATTTATTTAACTAGAACTTGTTTTGAGCAGTAAGTACATCAATACCAAACTCAGCCAGTAGCTGGCTGAGTTTAATTAATGGTAATCCAATTAAGCTATTAGGATCGTCTCCGCTTAGTTTCTCAAATAAACAGATACCCAACCCTTCACTTTTAAAGCTGCCAGCACAGTTATAAGGCTGCTCTGCGTCGCAATAAGCACTAATTTGTGCATCACTTAGGGTTTTAAACGTCACATTAAAAGGTTCTATGCAGGTTTTTTTTGTTCCAGTTACAATATCGTAAACACAAAGCCCAGTTAAAAATGTTACAGTATTACCGCTAAATAAATTTAGTTGTTTTAGAGCATTTTGTTTATTGTGCGGTTTACCTAAAATTTGATTGTTAAACACAGCGACTTGGTCTGATCCAATTGCTAACCCTTTTTTAAAGTGTTTATTAGCTGCTGAGGCTTTTAACTCACTTAAACGCTTAACCAGTTCAGTAGGTGTTTCGCATTCAAGTGCTGATTCGTCAACGTCGGGTGAAAACGTATCAAAGGGTAAATTAAATTTTTGTAATAAAGACTGCCTAAAAGGCGAGCTTGACGCTAAAATGAGTGGAAGCTTCATGGACTGTTTTCCTACGATAATTCAGATTGAGTTAGGATAAATCAGATCCGAGAGTAAAACACGTTAAAAACCAAGTAAAAATGGTTTTTTACTTTGACTAACAAACTAACTATCTATATGATGCAGCCCCTATGCAAAAGGTGAAAATTCCCATCACTCTTCATCCAGGCAAAGCAGCGCAGCACCGTTTAAAGTATGACGGAATTGTACCGCTTGAAAAACTTACTCGTTTAGAGAAAGTTGTGCAGGAAGAAGTAGGTGAAATAGCGGTAAAAATACATTGCAAAAACGATGATCAAGGTTTCGCTGTGATTAGAGGCAATTTGTCCACACATGTTACTGTCATTTGTCAACGTTGTAATGGTGATTTAGGGTTGGATTTGGTTCAAGACTTTGCATATTCACCAGTAGGTGAAGATACAGAGTTAGATATTTTTCCTGAAGACTACGACGAAGTAGCACTTGATGAAAATGGTGAAGTTAACGTTTTTGATTTAATTGAAGACGAACTAATTTTAGCAATTCCATTAGTGGCTACCCACAACGAAGCTTCATGCAGTTATTCAGCAAAGCCTGCCAGCTTTGGTGTATTAAAGGCGGAAGATGATAAACCTAATCCATTTGATATTTTGAAACAACTTAAGAAAGATTCTTAGGAGAAGACTATGGCTGTACAAAAAAGCAAAAAGTCTCGTGCAAGACGCGGCATGCGCCGTTCACACGATGCGATCAGTGGTCCAACTTTAACTGTAGATCAAACATCTGGTGAGACTCATCGTCGTCACCATGTGACTGCAGATGGTTACTACAAAGGCGTTCAAGTAATTTCTAAATAAGAGATTACTTATATGCTGAAAGATCTAACCATAGCGTTAGATATGATGGGGGGCGATTACGGCCCCCGTTCATCTATTCCTGCTGCCGTTCATGCGGTAAACGCTCATGCCAATTTAAGTCTCATTTTATGTGGCAATGAAGACGTTATATCTAAAGAACTCGAATCCCTCGATTCTTTATCTCATCCAAGACTCATAATTCGTCACTGTAGTGAAATAGTCACTAACGCCTGCGAACCTGCAATTGCAGTACGTTCGAAAAAAGATTCATCTATGCGTGTTGCCCTTGATTTAGTTAAATCGGGCGAAGCACAAGCGTGTGTTAGCTCAGGTAATACCGGCGCTTTATTTTTTATGGCTCACTACGTATTAAAAATGCTGCCAGGTGTTAAACGTGCCGCACTCATTTCATCTGTTCCTACAGAAAGCCAAAACCCAGTATATTTACTCGACTTAGGTGCTAATGTGCACTGCGATGCGCAAATGCTGTATCAGTTTGGGATTATGGGCTCTGTAGTTGCTGGCCAAGCACTTGGCTGCGATAACCCTCGCGTTAGCTTATTAAATATTGGCGCTGAGGACATTAAAGGCCACGATGATATTAAACAGGCTGCACAATTAATGCAGCAAAGCCCACATATTAATTACATTGGTTACAGCGAAGGAAGTGATATTTTTTCTGGCAAAGCTGATGTTATTGTATGCGAAGGGTTTGTGGGTAACGTGGCGCTTAAAACATGCGAAGGCATTGCCAAGCTTATTATGAATAAGTTTACCGCTGCGCTCGAAAAGCACCTTTTGTATAAATGTATGGCGTTTATATTGCGTCCAATAATAAAAAAACTCTATAAAAGGGTGAACCCCGACCAGTATAACGGTGCTTCTCTGGTAGGATTGCGCGGTATTGTCGTTAAAAGTCATGGAAATGCATCAGCTAAAGCATTTCAAGCAGCAATTGATGAAGCGGTAAAAGAGGTTGAACGTCAACTTCCTGATAAAATAGCCGCTATTTTCGAAAAAACACATTCTAAAGACACGGCGGTTAATCAATAATTGATGTGCCGTGTATTTCATTATTTATTTGTTTAATTAAAAAGAGCAAAGTATGGCACAAAAAATTGCACTTCTATTCCCAGGTCAAGGCTCGCAAAGCGTTGGTATGTTACAAGAGCTACTAGAGAGTTCTGACATTGTTAAAGCAACATTTGCAGAAGCATCAGATGCACTGGGTTACGACTTAGCAGAGCTAGTTCTTAATGGCCCAGAAGAAAAATTAAATCAAACTCATCGTACACAACCTGCATTATTAACTGCAAGTGTTGCTATTTACCGTGATTGGCTTGCAGCAAACCCAGATGCAGACGTTGTTATGGCCGGTCACAGCTTAGGTGAATATTCAGCACTAGTATGTAGCGACGTACTAAGCTTGAGCGAAGCTGTTAAGCTTGTTGAAAACCGTGGTTTATACATGCAAGAAGCTGTACCTGCAGGCGTAGGTTCAATGGCTGCGATTATTGGCTTAGGCGATGAAGAAATAAAAGCGGCATGTGCTGCCTCAGCGCAAGGTGAGGTTGTATCTCCAGTTAACTACAATTCTCCTGGTCAAGTTGTTATTGCAGGGCATAAAGCGGCAGTAGATAGAGCATCACAAGCATGTAAAGATGCTGGTGCTAAACGCGCATTACCACTTTCGGTTAGCGTACCTTCACATTGTGAACTAATGGAGCCAGCAGCTGATAAGCTAGCGGTAGACTTAGCCGCTTTAACATTTAATACACCTAAGTGTGATGTAATTAATAATGTTGATGTAAAAGCTGAATCGACCGCTGATGCAATTAAAGATGCACTAGTACGTCAACTATACAGCCCAGTTCGCTGGACAGAAACAGTACAAGCCTTGGTTGCACAAGATGTAACGCAAAGCTACGAATTTGGTCCTGGTAAAGTATTAACAGGACTTGCTAAACGAATTGATAAAGCAATGGTTTGTGGCTCAGTAAACGATGCCGCTTCAATCGCTGCAGCTAAATAAGAGTATATAAAATGTCTAATTTATTTTCTTTAGAGGGCAAAATTGTCCTAATTACTGGCGCTAGCCGTGGTATTGGTAAAGCAATTGCAACAACATTAGTTGCGCAAGGTGCAAAAGTTGCAGGCACTGCAACAAGCGAGTCAGGCGCTGCTAAAATCAGCGAGTACCTAGGTGACAATGGTAAAGGTTATGCATTAAACGTAACGGATCCTGCATCTATTGAAGCGACACTTGCCGCAATAAAAGCTGATTTCGGCGATATTGACGTACTTGTTAATAATGCAGGTATCACACGTGACAACCTATTAATGCGTATGAAAGAGACTGAGTGGGACGATATAATCGACACTAACTTAAGCTCGATTTTCCGTTTATCTAAAGCGGTACTTCGTCCAATGATGAAGAAAAAGAAAGGTCGTATTATCAATATTGGCTCAGTAGTGGGCACTATGGGTAATGCAGGACAAGCTAACTATGCAGCGGCTAAAGCAGGCGTCATTGGTTTTTCTAAGTCACTTGCACGCGAAGTGGCATCACGTGGTATTACAGTAAACGTAGTGGCACCTGGTTTTATTCAAACTGATATGACTGATGATTTAACTGACGAGCAAAAAGCAGCAACACTTGCAAATGTTCCAGCAGGGCGTTTAGGTCAACCAGACGAAATTGCAGCTGCGGTATGTTATTTAGCATCTGACGCTGCTGCGTACGTATCAGGTGAAACTTTGCATGTAAATGGCGCGATGTACATGGTTTAATAACCATTGTACCCACATTATTACCTAATAAAGTTAAGTAAGTTACCTCAAAAACATTGAATTATTTGTGAACTTGCTTTAAACATACTTGAAATCGCTGCGAAAATAAGCGATAAAAGACAAAACACACACTCAGAGGTTTGACCAGACAATTATTTATGGTCAAATCATTGAATCAGAGAATTATGCCGCGTAAACTACGCGGCAATCTGAAAATAACGCATCGGCGTTTTTAATAAAGGAAAGAAGAATGAGCGATATCCAAGAACGCGTAAAGAAAATTATCATTGAACAACTAGGTGTTAAAGAAGAAGAAGTTAAAAATGAATCTTCTTTCGTAGATGACCTAGGTGCAGATTCTCTTGATACTGTTGAACTAGTAATGGCTCTTGAAGAAGAGTTTGATACTGAGATCCCAGATGAAGAAGCTGAGAAGATCACTACAGTACAAACTGCTATCGATTACGTTACAGCACACGCTGAGTAATTAATCGCACGTTAAAGGCAGCATCCGCTGCCTTTAATTTTTTATATCCAAACCACCTCAAAGTTCGTGATTCAAAACTTAAGCCTCAATGCTCAATTTTAGCTAAAAATTAATTTTGATTGTGTTATGCGTTTTTAATCTATTTTGGGACTAGCACTTTGAGGTAGCTTGGGTATGATCATCCCCTTGTAAAATATCCCTTATTGGAGGCAAACCGTGGCTAAACGTCGAGTCGTCGTAACTGGCTTAGGAATGTTGACGCCGCTAGGTAATGATGTTCAATCAACCTGGCAAGGCTTATTAGATGGCAAAAGTGGCATTCAAACAATAACCCACTTTGATACATCAAAATTTGGTACTAAATTCGCTGGTTTAATAAATGACTTTGATGCAACTGCATACATGTCAGCGAAAGATACTAAAAAAATGGACTTGTTTATTCAGTATGGCATTGCAGCGGGTGTTCAAGCCTTTAAAGATTCAGGCCTTGAAATTACTGAGCAAAACGCAACACGTATAGGTGTAGCTGTAGGCTCTGGTATTGGTGGCTTAACGCTTATCGAAGAAAACCACATTAAGTTATTAAATAGTGGTCCGCGCAAGTTATCGCCATTTTATGTGCCGTCTACCATTATTAATATGATCTCAGGTCACTTATCAATGATGCATGGACTTCGTGGTCCAAATATTTCAATTGTAACTGCCTGTACTACTGGTTTGCATAATATTGGCCATGCCGCGCGCATGATTGCCTACGGTGATGCAGATGCAATGGTTGCTGGCGGTGCAGAAAAAGCCTGTACCCCAATAGGTATGGGTGGCTTTAATGCTGCACGTGCACTTTCAACTCGCAATGACGACCCACAAGCGGCTTCTCGCCCTTGGGATAAAGACCGCGATGGCTTTGTGCTTTCTGACGGTGCAGGTGTTGTTGTAGTTGAAGAGTACGAACATGCAAAAGCACGTGGCGCTAAAATTTATGCTGAGCTTGTTGGCTTTGGTATGAGCGGCGATGCGTACCACATGACGTCACCACCAGAAGATGGAGCGGGTGCTGCACTTGCAATGCAAAACGCACTAAACGATGCGCAAGTAAACGCTGAGCAAATTGGTTACATTAACGCACACGGTACATCTACAAATGCAGGCGATAAAGCAGAAACTGCCGCTGTTAAATCTATTTTTGGTAATGCAGCTAAAGATGTAATGGTAGGCTCGTCTAAATCGATGATGGGTCACTTGTTAGGTGCTGCAGGCTCGGTTGAATCGATTATTTCGATTTTATCACTGACAGATCAAAAAGTGTCGCCAACTATCAACCTTGATAACCCAGACGAAGGGTGTGACTTAGATTATATTGCTCACACTGCACGTGATGCAAAGTTAGACTTTGCACTGTGTAACTCGTTCGGTTTTGGTGGTACTAATGGCTCGTTGCTATTTAAAAAGGTATAATCTTTTTTAACAACGAATCAAATTATAAGAGCTCAGTTGTTTAACTGGGCTTTTTTTATATGCCAAATAAAATGCAAACAATAATAGCAGTAGATCAAAACAGCACTTTAAGCACGCGTGACAGAGGCTTAAATTACGGTGACGGCTTTTTTACAACGGCTAAAGTTGTTAATGGGCAAGTACAGTATTGGGCTCATCATAAAGCGCGTTTGATTGAATGCGCACAGCGTTTGGGTTTTCCTGAGCTAGATTTTAATAGCCTTGAAAATCAAATTGCTTTGCATATAAAAGCAGCATCACTCAAGGTGCTTAAAATACTTGTAACGCGAGGCGAAGGCGGACGTGGCTATGGGCTGCCAAGTGAGTGTAATATTACTATTTTATTGAGCATATTAGATTACCCTAGTAATTACGAAGCGCTTGTTAAAAAGGGTGTAAATCTCGAAATAAGCCCAATTAAATTAGCAGCACAGCCTTATTTAGCGGGTCTTAAAACACTAAACCGGCTTGAGCAAGTACTAGTTAAAAAAGCAATGCAAACGCAAAACTGCGACGATGTGTTAGTGCTTGATTACAATAACAATGTAATTGAAGCTTCTGCAGCTAATATTTTTGCGATTAAAAATAAGCGTGTGTTTACGCCATTGCTTGATGAGTGCGGAATAAAGGGCGTTTATCTACAATCGTTATGTGATAAATTGCCTGTTGAATTTAAACGCGTGAAAGTAGAAGACTTAACCCAAGCAGACGCCGTATTTGTGTGTAATAGCTTAATGGGAGCAGTACCTGTAAAACGTATTGAGCAACAGGTATTTAATACAGACGAAAGCCACGCATTACTAACTAAATTATTAGCCAAGGAGGCTGAGTGTTAAAAGTTATTTTATCGGTACTTTTTTTAGCTGTTATAACCACTGCTGTTGGTTACCAGCAATTACAAGCAACAATAAATAGCCCGTTAAAGGTAGCACAAAGCACACAATTTGAAGTTAAGCATGGCACTGGCTTTAATAAGTTATGCCAACAATGGCAAGCTAATAACTGGATAGAAAGTTGTTGGCGTTATCAGGTAATTGCCAAGTTAGATCCCACACTTACCGACTTAAAAGCGGGACTTTACGAGCTAACAGCCGATAGCGTTATTAACAACGTAAAAAAAATTAACCAAGGTCAGCAAATTAGTTTTAGTTTTACCATAATTGAAGGTCAAAACTTACGTGAAGTACTAAGTGCTATTAAAAAAGCTGATAATTTACAAAACGATTTAAAAACTGACGAACTAAGTACTCAAATACTGGGTAATGACACGCACTTAGAAGGCTGGTTATTCCCCGACACTTACCACTATCATAATAACGATACTGCAAGCAGTGTATTAAAACGTGCAGCACAAAAAATGCAGCAAACATTAGATGATGCTTGGCAGCAGCGCGCCGCTAATCTACCCTATAAAACAGCATACGAAGCACTAATAATGGCTTCAATTATTGAAAAAGAAACAGGCCTTGCCAGCGAGCGTCCATTAATTGCATCAGCGTTTGTTAATCGATTAAACACCAATATGCGTCTGCAAACCGATCCAACCGTAATATACGGATTAGGCGCTGACTTTGATGGTGATATTAAACGTAAAGATTTGCGCGATTATACGCCTTACAATACGTATCGCATTAATGGTTTACCGCCAACACCGATTGCAATGCCATCAAAAGCCGCTATTTTAGCTGCAGTTAATCCGCCGCAAAGTGAATATGTTTACTTTGTATCAAAAGGCGATGGTAGCCACCAATTTTCAACCACGTTAAAGCAGCATAACGCAGCAGTTAAAACGTATATATTAAATAAAAAGAATTAATTGTTTATGAAACCAAAATTTATAGTAATAGAAGGGCTAGAAGGCGCGGGTAAATCAACCGCTATTTCGTTATGCCAAGACTTTTTGAACAAACAAAAAATAGACTTCATTAACGTCCGCGAACCTGGCGGCACGCCACTGGCTGAATCGCTTCGTACGCTTGTAAAAGCAGAGCACGAAGAAGAGATTGCCTTTGAAACCGAGTTGCTTATTATGTACGCAGCTCGCTCGCAGCTAATGCACAATGTTATTACCCCAGCGCTTGATAAAGGCCAATGGGTACTTGCCGATCGTCATGATTTATCGTCTCAGGCGTATCAAGGTGGGGGCCGTGGTATTAGCTCAAATACATTAGCTTCACTTTCGTCAATGGTATTAAAGGGCTTAAAGCCTGATTTAACTATTTACCTTGATATTGACCCAGTGATAGGCCTTGAACGTGCAAAAGGGCGTGGTGAGCTTGACCGTATTGAACAAGAAGCCATTGAGTTTTTTCAGCGTACACGTATGCGTTATGTTGAACTTGCTAATGACGACAACACAATTAAAACGGTTGATGCAAACCAAAGTATTGATAAAGTACATCGCGATATAACCAATGTACTGCATTCATTTTTTGAAGGCCTAAAATAATATGCCATTGCCGTGGCTACATGATACTCAAGCACGTTTAGCGAAAAGTTATCGCGCAGAGCGTTTTCATCATGCGCAATTATTTTGTGGGCCTGTTGGCGTAGGTAAGTTTGAGTTAAGTGATGAGCTTGGGAATGCTTTGTTATGCCAAAATATAGCTAAGCAGCTAGCTGCGCAAAACAGTGTGCTAAAACCTTGCGGACAGTGTAAAAGCTGTTTACTTACCATGGCAGGTACTCACCCCGACAAACGTTTAACGCAAGTTGATGGGCAAAGTATAGGTGTAGATGATATTCGTGGTATTAGTGATTTTATGAATCACTCAGCAGCGCAAAATGGCAATAAAGTCGCGATAATCGAAAATTGCGAAAAAATGACCACAGCAGCAGCTAACGCATTATTAAAAACACTTGAAGAGCCAACTAATAGCCGCTTTTTAATATTAACCACAAGCCAACCAGAACAGCTCCCTGCAACTATTTTAAGTCGATGCGCTAAAAGTGACGTAAAAATAACTAATACAGCACTTGCTCAGCAATGGCTAGAGACATTAGGTATTCCTAACTATAGTTGGTTAGCACTTTTTTATAACCAACCGCTGCAAGTAAAGCATTGGCAACAGCAAGATCAGCTGAAAAATATTGATACACTTTATAAGTTTGCAACTGAGTTTAAACAAAGCCATAATTTCAAAGCGTTAGTCGATATAATAAATAAACAGCCTGAACTTGTTCGTATATTTACTTTGTTTTTAAGCGTGCAACTAAAGCAGCAATTACTGCAAGGCATGAGTTTTGACGCTTATCAAAGTGCGCAAAATGCATTAGGCGAGTTTTTACAAAATAACACACAAGTACTTGGCCTTAATTTATCGCTTGCTGTATCACGATTAGCATACACATTGCGAAATTCTTAAAAGGATTAATCATGCAAGAACTACTAGTAGACATAGACGATTTAGACGAGTTATACCGTTGTTATATGCCTTACTTAAAAAAAGGTGGCTTATTTGTACGCACTAATATGCGTTACGAAGCAGGGCATTCATTAGCGCTTAGAGTTACTTTGCCCGATGCCTTAGAAGATGACGTAGTGACAGGTAAAGTGTCGTGGATCACGCCACAAGGTGCACAAAGCTCTAATCCTCCAGGTATTGGTATTAGCTTTTTAGACGATAAAACAAACCTAAACGCTAAAATCGAAAAGCTACTTGGGACTATGTTAAACTCAGGCGATCAAACATATACCATGTAGTTATAGGGTCGGTTTTTCATTGAGATTAACGCCGCCCTATATTGGGTTCTTTTAATTGCTAACATAATAAATTAAACGAACAAATTTAAACCCTGAACATAATACAGGCCTTATAGTGATTGTAGATTCTCATTGCCATTTAGACCGTCTTGATTTTGATAAACTAGACTTAAACCTTGACCAAGTTCTTGATAAAGCGCGTGCAAAGCAAATAGAGCACTTTTTATGTGTAAGCGTAACGCTTGATCAGTTTCCAAGCATGCTTGATAAAATTAAGCATTACGACGATGTATCAGCCTCATGCGGTGTACATCCACTTGATCAAAAAGACGCCCTTAATAAACAGCAACTAATTGACTTAGCTTCACATGAAAAAGTGGTTGCTATTGGCGAAACGGGTCTTGATTACTACTATTCAAAAGATACTCACGCAGTGCAGCAAGCAAGCTTTGTTGGGCATATTGAAGTGGCTAACGAATTACAAAAGCCGTTAATTATTCATACACGTGATGCCCGCAGCGATACCATTAATTTAATGCGTGAGCACAAGGCCGAAAACTGCGGTGGTGTATTACATTGCTTTACCGAAGATTGGGATATGGCAAAAAAAGCCATAGACATGGGCTTTTATATTTCTATTTCGGGCATTGTTACCTTTAAAAATGCTATTGAGCTAAAAGAAGTAGTAAAGCAAATACCGCTAGATAGACTACTAATAGAAACTGACTCGCCTTATTTAGCACCGGTGCCGTATCGTGGGCAAACAAATCAGCCAGCGTACGTAGAAGATGTTGCTTATTACATTAGCGAGCTTAAAGGCATTAGCTTTAATGAACTTGCAAAAGCGACTACCGAAAACTTTTATTCTTTATTTAAATTAGCAGCTAAAGGCTAAATACATGATTTCTCACACGGCAAACCTTCCTATTTTACTAATGGGGCCAATGGTGCGCCGTGCAGAGCAAACTGGAGTCTGTATTCAGTTTGCTACCTCCAAGCCTGCAAACTGCCAAATAAACTTATTAAATGTTGAGTGTTATAGCTATCAACATACTGTTTCTTTGGGCGAACATTTATACCTGCATTTCGTTATTATAAAGCCAATAGACAACAAACTCCCTGTAGATAGCTTATTAAGCTATGAACTTGTAATTGATGATATAGCAGTCGATTTGTCGCCTTGGTGCTATAGCAATCAAATAACGCCTGCATTTGTAATCCCCAACAAACTGAGTGATATTTTGCATGGCTCGTGCCGTAATGCACATCATCCAGCAAAAGACAGCTTAGTGTCTGCAAGTCACTGGCAAAATACTCAGCGCGGTAATAATAATCAAGGCGCACAATTGCTATTATTGAGCGGCGATCAGGTTTATGCCGATGATGTAGCAGGGCCCATGTTATTAGCTATTCATCAGTTAATTAAAGCCTTAGGTATCTATAAAGAGCAACCACTTGCCATTGAGCTACCGGGCGATATAAATGAGCAACTTTATAATCGCCATTTGTTTTTACCAAAAACGCCTTGGCAAAAACGTTCAAAGCTAGGTGTTGGTTACTGGCTAAAAAAAGACGAACCTCATTTTTCAAGCGTAAAAGCCTACAATCACCTTATCCATTTTGAAGAATATATAGCACTCTATTTATTAAATTTTAGTGCTGCTGCTTGGCAATGCGTTGATATACAAAACACAATGTATTCAGGTCAAAACAAAACTATTTTTGACGCTGAAAAAACAGCACTGATTGATTATGCAAAAGGATTAAGTGAAGTAGAGCGATTGTTTGCCAATGTATCGACATTAATGATGTTTGACGATCACGATGTAACTGATGATTGGAACCTCACCGCTGGGTGGGAGCAAGCTATAAATGAAAACCCAAGTAGTAAACGGATCATCAATAACGGCTTAATTAGTTATTGGCTTTTTCAAGGAATGGGGAACGATGCACTAAATAAAACAGGCGAGTTACTAAAACCTTTTAAGCAAAGCCGTACTGCTAGTAATTTATGGCAGTTTAAAGCATTTGATAAGCCACTAAACGATTTTAGTTTTTGGCATTATGAGTTAACTACAACCCCAAAAGTAGTGGTGCTAGATACACGTACGCACCGTTGGCGAAATGAGCAGAACTTTAATGAGCCTTCAGGCCTACTTGATTGGGAGCGCCTAACAGAGCTTGAAGAAAGCCTATTAAGCCACGATCAGGTTATTATTGTATCGCCAGCCCCCGTATTTGGTGTTAAATCAATAGAAGCTATTCAA